>JBDTTZ010000344.1:0-2553 GCA_040008015.1 Gemmatimonadota bacterium | reverse complement strand
TATTCCGCCCCGATATCCATCACGACCAGGTCGCCCGCTTCGCTCTGCCGGCGACCTTTGTCATAGTGCAGGGTGGTGGAGTTGATGCCGGTGCCCACGATGCTGGGGAATCCGACGCGCTCGGCGCCGTGCCGGCGGAAGGTGAATTCAATCAGCGCCTCCAACTCGTACTCCCACATGCCGGGCCGCGCGGCTTTCATCGCCTCCCGCTCTGCCTCCGCCGTGATGTCGATGGCGCGGCGCATCCGGGCAATCTCGTCGTCATCCTTGACCAGGCGGAGACCCGCGGTCAGCGACCGGACGCTCCGCTTGGTGATCGCCAGGCCTGCCGAGTCCGTGAGACCCAGCTCGCGCAGGATTGTCGAGTCCTTCTGGCCACCAAACCGGGGGAAGTACAACACCGTCCCCGGCGCGCCCAGCAGGTCGCGGAATTCTTTTCGGACGTTGGCGCTGGGACGGGTGTCCGCGATGCCGGTCTGAGAGGTCGCCTCAGGTCCCGGCCCCAGCTTGGGTCCGGTCCATCGCTCCTGGAGACTGTCGCGGGCGGGGAGATACAGGATGGCCTGGTCCGGCTGGCTGTCATGGGCGATCAGCACCAGCCAGGACCCCGCGGTCTCGAGACCCGTGAGATAGAAGAAGTCGTTGTCCTGGCGAAAGTCGCTGTCCTGGGGATAGTCCCCTTCGATGCTCTTCTCATCTGCCGAGCGCACGACGGCAACTCCGTTGCCCATGCGATCGAGCAGCGCCGCGCGACGCGCGGTAAGCCGGGCAACCGGAACCGGTCCCGCCGGCGAGCCGGTCTGCGCCGCCAGCGAGGAGGCGCCAAGAGAGAAGATCAGGAAGGAGAGTCCTGAGCGGTGCAACATGGGAACTCCCGTGGAGAGTTGCGAGTAGCGAGTAGCGAAAAAAGAATGATCGAGGGTACGGATGATAATAGTGAGTGGCCGGGCGGGTGTTCGTTACTCGCTACTCGCTACTCGTTCCTGCCTTACAGTGATACGGCTGGGGAAACGCTGGGTTTCAGCGACTCGCGAGGGAGGGGTTCATCTGGAGCAGCCGCTCGTACTCGGTAACGGTCCCAAGGAACGAGCCCAGCAGAGGCGACGGCACCGCCGGCCCTGCGCCGGTGGTGATTTCATTGGGGTCCCGCGCCACGCCAAGCACCCGGAACTCGAAGTGGAGGTGGGGGCCGGTAGCCAGTCCGGTCTTGCCGACAAAGCCGATGACCTGGCCCTGGGTCACCCGGGCTCCGCGCCGGACGCCGGGACCGAACCCGCGCAGGTGAGCATACCGCGTCACCAGGCCGTTTCCGTGAGCGATCTCCACCATGTTGCCGTAACCGCCCGCGGGGCCCGCGCGAACGATCTGGCCCTCACCGATCGCCATGACCGGGCTGCCGGCGCTCGCCGCGTAATCAATGCCTTCGTGACTCCGCCACCGCTGAAGGATGGGATGAAACCGCGAGCCGAATTCGGAAGAAATCCGCTTGAACTCGACCGGCACCCGGAGAAAGTCCCGGTGCAGCGAGTGGCCTTCGCCGTCGTAGAAGGAGGTCTTGCCCTGGGGATCGTCGAACTCGTAGGCGTTCAGGGTCTCGCCCCGCAGCACGATCTCCGCGGCAAGCAGTCGGCCGTAACGCACTTCCCCGTCCCGCGAGATCAACCGCTCGAAGACCAGCCGGAAACGGTCGCCCGGCTTGATATCCCGGGTGAAATCCGCTTCCCACCGAAAAATGTCCGCGATCTCCCATGCCATGTAGCCGCGTTCCCGGGCATTGAGCAGGGAATCAGGGATGACCAGCGCGAACGAGCGATAGAGCGAACCGCTGAGGTCGCCCTCGGCGCGCAGCACCTGAGGAGACCAGTAACCGGCACTGGAACGCGACCCCAGGATCACCACGGAAGGCTTCACCACGGGGCCGCTCAGCTCGCCGCCCCGGGGCATGACTACCCCCATGAGACCGGCCAAAGCGTAGAGAACGGGCATCCGGAATACCGCCATGGTGACACTCGGGATTAGGGACCGAGAACTGGACTCGGTCACCAGAAGGGCAGATCATGTGCCAGACGCTGGGAGTGGCATGTACAGAAATACTTCAGCACTGGGGCCTTCGATGATCCCCCATAACGCCTTTATTTATATCATGTTACAGCAAATGTATCTGGGGGTGTCAAAGTGTATATAATCTAGCCAGTTCCAGCCATGTTCCTGACCATCGCAACCGGCAAGGGACCGGGTATTCGGCTGCCTCTCACCCGATCTTGAGTTTAGTGCTATTTTGGATTCCGTGGGGACCCCTTAGAAACCCGGGCGGAATTACCCGTCCGGGTCAACCTTTTTCGTTACTTGAAACATGATTCGGGAAATGCGGGAGAAGCTGAGCCGCGAGGTCGAACAGCTCAGCCACGAACTTAACGTGACGCTTCCCCAGGCGATTGCCACGGCCGTCGAGCTGGGCGACCTGCGGGAAAACTCCGAGTACAAGGCGGCGCTGGAACGGCAGCAGTTCGTCCAGGCGCGGCTGGGACAATTGCATCAGCGACTGAGCCAGCT
>JBDTTZ010000343.1:0-17162 GCA_040008015.1 Gemmatimonadota bacterium | reverse complement strand
AGGCCAGTCTCGCGCGGGCCTGCTCAAGGTACTCGGCGTCGCGTTCGGCGTCGCCGTCATCGTCGGCAACACTGTCGGGGTCGGAATCCTGCGGACCCCGGGTGAGATCGCCGCCCACCTGCCCAATGCCGCCATTTTCCTGCTGCTCTGGCTGTCCGGGGGCTTGTACGCCTTGATGGGCGCGCTCTCCATGGCGGAGCTGGGCGCCATGATACCCCGCTCCGGTGGCCAGTACGTTTTTGTCCGCCGCGCGCTCGGCGAGTACCCCGGTTTCGTCGTGGGTTGGAGCGACTGGATTTCCACGGCGGGTTCGGTGGCGTTCGTTTCCATGGTCTTCGCCGAGTACACCGTCCAGCTGATCCCCGGCCTTGCCCAGTATCAATCCCTGCTGGCGCTGGTCGTGATCGCCGTCTTTACCGCCGTTCTCTGGGCCGGGGTCCGCACCGGGGATCGTACCCAGCAGATCACCAGCCTGATCAAGGCGCTGGGCCTGATCGGCCTGGCGATCGCCTGCCTGGTGGTGAGCGGCCATGCACCGGCGATTCCCCCCAAACCGGTCCCGCATGGAGCGTCGCTTATCACTGCGGTCGTGGTTTCCTTTCAAGCAATTATATACACCTACGACGGCTGGAACGGCACATTCTATTTTTCCGGAGAACTCACCGACCCCGGCCGCGAGATTCCCCGGGCCACCATTCTCGGTGTCATTTCCGTCATCGTGGTCTATCTCCTGCTGAACATCGCGTTTCTCAAGGTCGTGCCGATCGGCACCATGGCGGGTGACCCGTTCGTGGCCGGCACCGCGGCCCGGGCCGTGTTTGGGACTGCTGGTGACGTAATCATCCGGATAATCGTCGTGGTCGGGATCCTGAGCGCGGTGAACGCTATCCTGTTCATGGCCTCCCGGGTGCCGGTCGCCATGGCCGAAGATGGGCTGATTTCGCGGGTGGCCACGGATGTGAGTGCGTCAGGCACCCCGCGGGTGACGCTCCTGGCCAGCGCCCTGGTCGCCGGGGCATTTGTCCTGAGCGGGACGTTCAACCAGGTGCTGGCCCTGTTGGCCTTCTTCTTCGTGCTCAACTATGCCATGTCCTTCACCTCGCTGTTCGTGCTGCGCCGGAGAGAACCGGACACCCCGCGCCCATACCGGGCGCCCGGGTATCCCTTCGTTACCGGGATTGCCCTGCTCGGGGCTGTCGCGTTCCTGGTCTCCGGCTTCTTCGGTGACCGCGCCAACAGTGTCCGGTCGGTGATCGTCCTGGCCTTGAGCTATCCGCTGTATCGCGTGTTCCGATACGCTATCCGGCGGGGCCGTTGACGCCGGTGGACCATGGACTGGAGCAACTGCAGTCGGCCATTGCGCAGGATGCCGTTCGGGTGGCCCGGCTTGCCCTCGCTGAGGACGGCGAGCGCGATCTGACCAGCCTGGTGGCGCACGCTGAAGGGAGCGCGGCGGAAGGGAGAATCGAAGCCCGCGGCGAAACCGTGCTCGCGGGATGCCGCTACGCGGAGGCGGTGGCCGGCCTCACCGGGATCCGGCTGGAGTGGAGCGCTGTGGACGGGCAGCGAATCGAGAGCGGCGGAATCGTCGGGAAGGTGCGGGGAGACCTGGCCGGGGTGCTTCGGGCCGAGCGGACCATTCTCAACCTGCTGCAGCGGGCCAGCGGCATCGCCGCGATCACCCGGCAGTACGTGGACACCGTCGAAGGCACCGGGTGCACCGTTCTTCACACCCGAAAAACCGCGCCCGGCCTCCGGCTCTTCGACGTGCATGCCGTACTGCTCGGCGGCGGCGGTCTCCACCGTCTCGATCTGGCCAGCGTGGTCATGATCAAGGACAACCACTGGGTCGCGCTCGCCCGGAGCGGGACGGCTCTCAGCGACGCGGTGCAGGAAGCGCGGCGGCTCGGTGCCAGGGCGGTGCAGATCGAGGTGGAAACCGCGGAACAGCTGAAGCTGGCGTGCGCCGCCGGTGCGGACCGGTTGTTGATCGACAACCAGACCCCGGAGCGACTCAGGAGCTGGAGCGCACGCGCCCGCGAATTGAAACCAGGCATCGAGATCGAAGCGACGGGAGGGATCTCACTCAAGAACGTGCGGCGCTACGCCGAGGCGGGTGCCGATTTCATCTCGGTCGGGGCGCTGACCCACAGCGTAGTGGCGGCCGACCTGGCGTTGGAGATCGAGCCCCTCAGCTAACCTTCCGCACGGCGACCGCCGCGGCAAGCCCGAACAGCAGCAGCATGACTCCTCCCGCATACGCCACCGACCGGCCCCGAGGAAGCGGACCTGGATAGATCTCCGGATAAGTCCGGGACAACCATTCCCGATTCCACACGCCAGGCTCCATTCCAAAGGCGTGCTGGAATGCCTGCGTCATGGGCAATTCTGAATGCCAGAAGCGGCTGAACCGCTCGAATCCCATTTCGCGTTGCAGGTCCGAGAGCCAGGCCGAGCTTTCCCCGCCCATTGGCAGGCGATAGAACCACTCCGGTGTGACAATCCTGTAGTTGGTACTATCCCGTCGCGTTGCTCTCCCCATGACAAGCCTCGCGCAGACCGTCTCATCCCCGGTGAGGCAGGTCAGCAGGTTCTCCGAGGCCTGATATACCATCCCCGGCACAAAGTATCCAAAGTCCCCGTCAAGTTCGACGCTGTCTCGCTGCCCGGGGAGATCATAGCGGGTCATCAGGCTGATGCCGTTTCCGCGAATCCAGTGGCTGATCGAGGGGCCCGGCATCCCATAGGTCGAATACCAGATGCAGGGCCCGGTTTCGTCGAGCAGAGTCCTCAGCAGCGCGCTGTCGCCTCTAGCGCGAACCCAGGCGTCGCTCTTGAGCAGGGTGACACAGGCGGCGCCGTTGACCGAATCGGGAAGGAGGTACTCGCTCTGCCAGTCCTGGTTGGAGGCAGTGCCGTTGAGAACGATGTACATCGGAATGGAATCATGCCCGTTGCCAGGCACCGCGGGCCAGCTCCTCCTGATTTGCTCCTGCAGCGAATCGCGAGTGGCCGACGGGGCGCCCCCCAATGGGAGGATGACCGGATACTTCCGGACCGGCAGCCCATTCCGTACCAGGCTGTCAATACCGATCTCCATCTCGGCGCTGTGCAGATGGTCATAGGCCTGCCGAAGTCTGGTCTCCAGCCGGGCGCTCGCCTGGACCTCGGTTGAAGGCGGCCGGAGCGGTGGACGCTCACTTGGCTTGGGCGGAAGCAGAGCGACAGCGAGGCCGGCGGAGCCCAGCCCAACCGCGGCGAACCATCTTCCCACGGTCAGCGCCACCGGGAGCTCCGAGTCGCCAGGAGGAGAAGGCCGGCCATCCACACTACGCTGGCTCCTGCCGTGGAAGCCGTCAGTTGAATTGGATTGAGACGCATCGCCAGGACCGCGCTGTGCCAGCGCGCGGTCAGGGTACTCAGACTGGTTCCCGCGGTAAGCTCCAGTCGCCGTGCCACTGACGCCTCCTCTGAGCTTCCCAGCAGTCGTGCCAGCGATCCGGTTTCGCCGAGTTTCAGCGCCGTGAGGAGATAGCTGGCCCGCAGGCTTCCCGAGAGGGGAGGGGGGACCAGCGCTTCATCCTGGTGCAGCAGGGCAACACAGTCCGCGTCGACATGCTGGACCACGCACCTGGTGAATACCTCGCGAGTCACTCCAGTCCGAAGCACCTGGCCCAGCCGGCCCACCAGCTCGCGGCGGCCTTCCACCGAATACCAGGCCATGGCGGGATCCGCGGGGCGAACCAGGCCCAGCGCTTCCTCGCAGTCCTCCATTCTTCCCTGGTAACAGCCCCTCGCGACCGGTGATCCCGATGTCACCAGCTCGAGATAGTTGCTGGAGCTGACCGCGACCGTGTCCAGGGTCGGTGTGACGGGTCCGCTGAGCCATTCTCTCATCGAGGGATCGAGCGTGCGCCAGAGATCACCGTAGACAGGAACGATGATTTCGAGTGCGGTCAGGCTCGCCGGTCGGTTCCCGGGGACCACCAAGACCGTCCCCAACGTGGCGTACCCCTGGGCTTTGGTCTGAGTGGAGTCTGCCGGGTCCTCAGGGATCAGGACAAAGCGCCGCTGATGCAACACCATGGCAACGCTGTCCTCGAGTCTCCCCCTCAGGGCTGTCCACGCCGCTTCACCCACCCGGCGCGCAAAGTCGATCGACTGGTGCGGCGCCAGCAGCCGCAGGGGGCCTACGCTCAAGCTGTCCAGGACGGCCAGCCTCCGCGCGCCCTCCAGTGCCGCGTGGGAATCCGCGGCCGCGTTGAGCTCCATCTTCATCTGTTCCAGCTGCGCTATGCGTCGCCTGATGCTCGCGACATCCTGGCCCCACCCGCAGCGGGCCCCGGCCGCGAGAAGAACCAGCACGACGAGTCCCTGAATCCCGCATCGTGCCATGCCAAGACGACTCTGCACCCTGCCCCCTGCACCCTGCACATCCGAAGGGTTACACATCGAGCAGCATCCAGCGGCCGGTGAATATCTCGAATGGTCCCGGCCATACAAAGAGCCGGTCGAAGACTGGCCGGAGCAGGTTGAAATCAGAGCCTGCGGCGGAGGCCAGGACCTGGATAGCCACCAGGGTGGCCGCGATCCCCAATACGATACCGGCGGTCTTCGGCGTGCCTGATGAAATTGCGAAGAAAGCGGTGTAAGCGAGTGCCGCCGACAACGCAAAGCGGAGCGCCAGGGCTGCGGCATAGGGATGCAGCCCGGCCGGAATGTGGGTGAACCGGGTGGCCAGGATGGCGCCGAGCCAGATGCCCAGGATCGGCAGCAGCAGGAGAAGGAGTCCCGCCTGGTAGCGCAGCAGGACGTAGCGCCACCGCGCCACCGGAAGCGACAGGGCGTAGACGTGCCGGCCACGGTGGTCCGAAGTCCAGGCACTGAGGCTCAGCAGCAGTCCCGCGGAGGCGGCCAGCAGCGGGTAAGCAATGCCGAAGGCCTGGAGACTCATGACCACATAGAAATTGCCGTACGTGGTGTTCAGGCCCTGCACCGACAGCAGCGGGATCGCAAACCCGGCCAGCGTGGCCATCAGGAGCAGCAGCCGGCCCCATTTCCACTGCGTAAAGAGAATTGCCCGGAACATGTGTCACTCTCCTTGATCGACCATCACACCATCACGGTGGCCAGCGGGCGCCCGGGATCCCGGGTGCTGCCGCTTCGAGCCGTGCGCAATAGCTCCACGAATGCTTCCTCCAGATCCAGATCCTGCACTTCGCGGAGTCCTCTGGTCTGTTGCTGTACCCAGCTCAACATCTCCGGCCGCCAGCCCCGCACCACCCATACCTCGTTGCCGCTTTCGAGCATCTCCCGCGCCAGCACCTGGAAGGGAGCCTGGTCCATCCGCTCCGGTGGCGCGGCAAGCACCAGACGCTTGATGCCGTTCTTGAAGTCCTGCATCGGCATCTCGCTCACCAGGCCGCCCCGGTCGAGCACCCCCACCCAGTCGCAGACCCGTTCCAGCTCGTGCACCAGGTGGCTGGAGATGAATACGGTGGCTCCCCGGTCCGATACGTACTCCAGCATCGCCGTCAGCAGCTCCCGGCGCACTACCGGGTCGAGGCCGTCGGTGGGCTCGTCCAGCACCAGGAGCTCGGGGCGCTGGGCCAGTGCCAGCGTGATCATCACCTTGCCCATTTCCCCCTTGGAGAGCTGCCGCAGCAGCCGATCGGGTGCGAGCCCGAAGCGGCGCAGCTGCTCCGCCGCCCAGGCATGGTCCCACGTCGGATAGAATGCGCGATGAAATCGCACCGATTCCTCTACCGTGAGACTCAGGTGGAGGTGAGGGCGCTCCGGCACGTACCCGGTACCGGCCAGCACCTCGCGCACCCGGGAAGGCACCGGTTGACCGAGCACCGCGATGGCGCCGCTCTCGGGCTTGAGCAGGCCGAGCAGCAGGCGAATCGTCGTGGTCTTGCCGGCACCATTGGGTCCCAGGAAACCGTAAATCGCGCCGACCGGGACCCGGAGATTGAGGTGATCGAGCAGGAATGATTTTCCAGCCCGGTAGGTGAGATCCTTCGTCTCGATGGCATTACTCATGAGTCCTGGCTCCCATCTCGTGGTCCAGCGCAGCACGCAGCTCCTTCGGTGAAACGCCCAGCTTTCCCGCCGCGGCTACCATGCTCCGCACCAGCTGCCGGGCCTGGCTCCTCCGTTCCTCCGCCCGCCGATCGGCCGAGACCTCCCGCACGAAGGTTCCGGCTCCCTGCCTCAGCTCCACGAATCCGTCGTTTTCCAGGTCGCGGTAGGCCTGGACGGCTGTCGCCGGATTCACCCGGAGCCGAGCCGCCAGTTGTCGCACCGATGGGAGCGGCTGCCCCGGCTTCAGCTCGCCCGACGCGATGGCGACCCGCAGTCGCTCAGCGATCTGCGCGTAGAGCGGGGTGGAGCTGCGGGGATCGATCTGGTCGAACATCAGGAGCGGGTCTCCAGTGTATTAGTGTACCCATACAGTGGCTTACCGGGCCATCTTTGTCAAGGCTTTATATTGAGGCGCATGTCTGTCACCAAGATTCTCCCATCCCGGTACCAGCCTGAGCTCCCCCTCGATCGCCTGATTCTCCAGCAGCCCCCCGGCCCGGACGCCATTGAAATGGACGTCCTGTTCGTCGGCGCCGGCCCCGCCGGGCTGGCGGGCGCAATCGAGCTGGCCCGGCTGGTCAAACGGGACCAGGAATCGGGCGGCGGACTGGGCGACGTGCAGATCGGGGTGCTGGAAAAGGCGGGGAGCCTGGGCGAGCACAATCTTTCGGGCGCGGTGGTCAACCCACGCGCGATGCGGGAGCTGTTTCCCGATCTCAAGGACGCCGACTTCCCGTTCCGCCAGCCGGTCGCCGGTGAATCGGTGTACCTGCTGACCGGTTCCAGGGCGATCGCGATCCCGGTTCCTCCTACCATGAAGAACCACGGGAACTTCATCGCCAGCATCTGTGAGATCGTCCGCTGGATGGGTGAGCAGGCCGAAGGACTCGGCATCAACATCTTCCCCGGCTTTCCCGTTGATTCTCTCCTCGCCGAGGGCAACCGGGTCATCGGTGTCCGCACCACGCCGTCAGGGCTGGAGCGGGATGGAAGCCCGGGCCCCAACTATGCCGAGCCGACCGAACTCAGCGCGAAAGTCACCGTGCTGTCCGAGGGCACCCGCGGCGCCCTGGGCCAGGCCTACCGCAAATGGCAGGGTATCGGGTCGCCCAATCCCCAGATGTTCGCGTTGGGAGTGAAAGAGCTGTGGCAGACGCTGCAGCCGCTTGACCGGATCATCCATACGCTGGGCTGGCCGTTGCCGCGCGACGCCTTCGGCGGGAGTTTCGCGTATCCCTGCGGGGCTAACCAGGTGGCACTCGGCATCGTGGTGGGGACCGACTATCGCGAGGCCAATCTCGATATCCATGTCCTGTTGCAGCGCATGAAGACCCACCCGTTTTTCCGGCAGCTGCTGGAAGGCGGAGAGCTGCTGGAGTGGGGCGCCAAGACCATCCCCGAGGGCGGCTACTATGGCATCGCCGAACGGAACAGCGGCGACGGCCTGGTCATGGTCGGCGATACCGTCGGCCTGGTGGACGTGCCCTCGCTCAAGGGAATTCACTACGCGATGCAGAGCGGCATGTTCGCCGCCCGCGCGATCTTCGAAGCACTCAAGGCGAAGAACACCTCGGCCGCCGCGCTGGCCGGCTACGACCGCGCGCTGGCCGCCAGTTATGTCATGTCCGATCTCAAGAAAACCCGGAACATGCGGCTGGCTTTCAAGTCGGGATTCGTGAGCGGCGGCATGAAAGCCGGCTTGATGACGATGACCGGCGGCCGGCTCTTTGGCGGGCACATTGCCGCCCTGGAGGACGCGGCGGAACCCCGGGACGTCGAGCCGGCGGAGCCGTTCGTGCCCGACAACGCGCTCACCTTCAGCAAGGTGGACGCGGTCTTCAAGTCGGGCAACGCGACCCGGGACTCGATTCCCACGCACCTGGTCGTCGGCAAGGACGTCACCGGCGAGGTCGCGGATTTCTACAGTCACGTCTGTCCCGCCGGAGTCTATGAGCGGGTTGGGGATGAGCTCAGGGTAAACGCCCCCAATTGCGTGGACTGCAAGGCCACCGACGTGCTGGGTCCGCGCTGGACTCCGCGCGAAGGCGGCAGCGGACCGAAGTACCGATCGATGTGATCACGCGCGAGTCCGGCACCCTCACCGTGCAGCGCATCCTCCGCCCCCCGGATCCGCTGATGCTGGATGCGGGTGCCGAGGGCGAGATCCTGGTCGCCAGGATCCGCCTGTTCGTCACCGCCCTCCTGGTTCTGATTCCGCTTTTCGCCGTCAGCGGCAACACCTCGGTCGAGACCCTGATCGGGCTGGGCACGACCCTGGCCGCCCTCCTCTTCGCCGTCGCCGTGTACCTGCTGGTCCGCCAGGGATTCTACCGCCCCTGGCTCGGCATGCTGACCAGCATCCTGGACGTCAGCCTGGTCAGCGGCGCACTGGTGATGTTCCTGGTGGTGGACCTGCCGCATACCGCGGTCAACAGCCGGGTGGTATTCGAGGTCTATTTCCTCGCCATTGCCGCGACCAGCCTGCGCTACGACGTGCGCATCTGCCTGGTGGCCGGGCTGCTGAGCCTGGCCGAATACGCGTCGATCGTCCTCTACGCCGAATCGCACTGGGCCCTGAATAGCGCGATCTTCGCGCCCTTCCCTTACGGCATGTTCGACTGGGGCTCCCAGGTCTCCCGCCTCGTCATCATGTTCGCCGCCTCGATCCTGAGCACCGCGGTGGTGCTGCGCGCGCAACGACTGCGCCGGCTCTCCACCAGCGACCGGCTCACCGGGCTCATGAACCGCGGGTACTTCGACGACCGGATGACTTCCGAGGTGAGCCGGGCGCGGCGTTACAACTATGCGATGTCGGTGGCGATGATCGATGTGGACCACTTCAAGCGGTTCAACGATACCATGGGGCACGCGGCGGGCGACGTGGCGCTCCAGATACTCGCCGACACCATTCGAGGATCGCTGCGGCAGAGTGATGTGATCGCGCGCTACGGGGGCGAGGAGTTCGTGGTCATCCTGCCGATCACTCCGCTGGGAGCCGCGGTGGACAAGATCGAGGCGATGCGCCTGGAGGTAGCCAATCTGGTCATCGACATTCCCAAACGCGGGGTACAGGCCCGGCTCACCATCAGCGCCGGAGTGGCTGGCCTGCCGGAGGATGGGCAGAAGGAGGATGACCTCCTGGATGTCGCCGACCGCCGGCTCTTCCAGGCAAAGCAGGAGGGCAGGAACAAGGTGGTGGGCACCCCGGGATCGGGCCGTGCTCGGCCTTCCGCCAGCGATTTGCGGCCGTTTTTGTGAATTGTTACTAGCATAACTGCTAATTATTGCATTATCAATAAATCAATGGCAAATAATGATTTAAAATGTGAATGTTGAACAGACTTCCAGAGTTGTACAATTATTTGATATTGTGCTACCTCCTTTCCCATTCCAGTTTGCAGCACCCCCCTATTTCAACTCGAGCAGCCGGAATTCCTCGTGTTGAGGTGATCTATGCTGAGTTTGCGAACCCTCGCCATGTCCGGCGCTCTCGCCGCAGCCGCGCTCCTCACCAGCTGTGATGGTGGCGGGATCGCCGACAATTCCAGCGGTTCGCGCAGTGGCGCCATGAGCATGTGGTCTCCTGCCGGCTACGCGACCTGCAGCAAAGCGGACCACGACCGCTTCGTCGTCGCCGGACCCGGAGGCAAGCTCTACCCCACGTGGCACCCCGCCATCGATCCGGTCAAAGGCTGCAGCTACGGCCACGAACATGGGCGCGACCCGCACGGCTCGGCGCTCTACGCCGCTACCGGCGATGTGCCGTTCGGCGTGGCGGACGAAGCCCTCGAGACCTGGGACTCCGGCCATTCCCTCCGGGAAGATCACGCGGACCAGAAGATCGCGTGGCAGAACGGGGTGATGCTGCAGCAGGAAGTGAACGGGCGGCGGATGGACATCGGTGTCCGGTGTGATTTCCTGGTCAAGTTTCATCAGCAGGGTTTCGACCAGGCAGCCGCCGAGCCGAGCGAGCGGGTATATCACGTGAAGTGCGACGACGGCACCGAGATCCATGCCACGACCCTGGTCCGCCCCGATCAGCCCTCGACGATCGCCTCAGCGGACGGGGGACTGCTGGCCTTTTTCGATCCGCGCTTCGGAGTGATTCGTCCGACCCGGATGGTGGACACCCGGCCCCGGAGCGCAGCCCAGATGATGCTGGACCTGTGCAATCCGGTTGTTGCAGGTGGTGACGGGGCACACAGCGGCGGATGTGATGCCTTCCCCACTTTTCGGGAGCAGCGGCAGGTGTCCTTCAACCAGACCGGGATCTACAACGGCGGCGGACCGGCGGTCTGGTACACGGATCCCTTTGGCGCCCATGCAGCAACGGCGCCGTTTGCGGGATCGATTCGGCAGGTTATCGCGCCGGTCACCAACGATCGAGGATTTGCGCTGGCCAGCCAGGTATTCGTGGAAGGAACTGCGGCACAGCGGTATTGATTGCGACACGGCGGCATGTCAGCAGCAGAAGGGCGCGTCTGCGCTCTTACCCCAACGGCCCTGCTGACGTGCCCCGTGTTGTTTTTAGTAACAAGTGACAGGTGACAAGTAACAAGTAACAAGTAACAAGGGAGATTGTCATCCAAGCCCTTGTCACTTGTCACTTGTCACCCTTCAAACGTATTACAGCTCTCGATCCGCGCGTCCTGCATCCCCTTCCGGAACCACTCCACCCGCTGGGCCGAAGAGCCGTGAGTAAACGACTCCGGCGAGACCGACTGTCCTGACATCCGCTGAATCCGGTCATCGCCGATCGCGGCTGCGGCGTTCAATCCCTCTTCGACGTCCCCCTGGTCCAGCATGCTCCGGTTTTCGGTGGAATGGCCCCAGATCCCGGCGAAACAGTCGGCCTGGAGCTCCAGCCGCACCGACCATTCGTTGGCGTCGTCCGGGTTTCGTTGCTGGGCGGTCCGGACCTGGTCGTCGATGCCGAGCAGGTGCTGGATGTGGTGGCCGACCTCGTGGGCTATGACGTAGGCCTGGGCGAAATCTCCGGCGGCGCCGAAGCGCTGCTGCAGCTCGTCGTAGAACCCGAGATCGATGTACACCCGCTCGTCTTCCGGGCAGTAGAACGGTCCGCTGGCGCTCTGGGCGGCGCCGCAACCGGAGTCGGTAGCATCGGTGAAGAGGACCAGCTTCGCGTCCCGGTACTGCTGGCCTTTCTGGCTGAGAATCTGCTGCCAGGTCGTCTGGGCGTCATTGAACACGAAGGTGACGAACTCGCGCCGGTCTTTTTCGGTCGCGTTCTCCTGGTAGGGGACGCCCGGCTGGGTCGCCGCGCTGCTGGGGTCGCCGCTGCCCAGCATGGACGTGAAATCTTTCTTGAAGACCACACTCAGGATCAGAAGGATGACGGTGCCGCCCAGGCCCAGGCGCATGCCCCCGCCCATGCGGGACCCCATGCCCCGCCGGTCCTCTACGTTGCTGCTGTCTCCACCCCGGGTCCATCGCATTGGATCTCCACTGGTATTCGGGTTCTTATCGAGTTAGGCGGTGCGCTGTTCTCCGGGTGCTCATGCACTGGATATCAACTTGTGCTCCCACTGCTTCCTCAGCTTGCTCACCTTGGGCGCGATCACGGCCCGGCAGTACCCCTGTCCGGAATTCCGCCGGTAGTAATCCCGGTGATATTCCTCCGCTGGATAGAAGCGGTCCAGCGGGGCGACCTGGGTCACGATCGGCGAATCAAAGACCTTCTCCTGCGTCAGGGTCTCTATCATCTGCTCGGCTTCCGCCTTCTGCTCCGCCGAATGATAGAAGATCGCCGAGCGGTACTGGGTGCCGCTGTCCGCTCCCTGACGGTTGAGCGTCGTCGGGTCGTGAATGGTGAAGAAGATCTCCAGTAACTCACGATAAGTAATTACCTGGGGATCGTAGGTGACCTGGACCACCTCGGCGTGGCCTGTCCCGCCTCCGCAGACCGCTTCGTAGGTCGGGTTGGCCACCTGGCCGCCGGCGTAGCCCGATTCGACCTTCTCCACCCCGCGCACGTTCAGGTAGACCGCTTCCAGGCACCAGAAGCAGCCACCGGCCAGCGTTGCCTGTTCTGCCATAAGCTCCTCATTCCTTGTCACTTGTCACCTGTCACTTGTCACTTGTCACTTCTCTCCCAAGACTTTGACGATCACCCGCTTGCGCCGCTGCCCGTCCCACTCCCCGTAGAACACCCGCTGCCAGGGACCCAAATCCAGCTTCCCCGCCGTGATCGGGACGATCACTTCGTGGCCCACGGTCAGGCTTCTCAGGTGGGCCGCGGCGTTGTCCTCCCCGGTGTCGTTGTGCTGGTAGCGGTCGGGGTCCCACGGGGCGATGGTCTCATCCAGCCATTTCAGGATATCGTGCCACAGGCCGGACTCGTGGTCGTTGACGAAGACCGAGGCGCTGATGTGCATGGCGGAGACCAGGACCATGCCTTCCTGGATCCCGCTCCGGGTGACCTGTTCCGCCACCTGGTCGGTGATGTCAATGATCTCCTGGCGCCGTTTGGTTTCGAACCAGAGGTAGTGGGTATGGGAAGGCATTGGATCAAAGTAACTGCAAGTAGAAGAAAGTAACGGCAAGTAGAAGAAGGTAGCTGCAAGAAACTGAAAGTAGATGCAGGTAGCTGAAGGCAAGCACCTCAAGTGTCGATCGGTTACTTGCAGTTCCTTTCAGTTCCTTTCTGTTTCTTTCAGATACTTTGTTCTGTTGCGCGCGCCTGTTGTTGTCCTTCGTCCACGTTCACCCTGAGGAGCAGGAACGCGCCGATGACGAAGAACACGATCACTGACAGAATTGATAGCCGGGTCGAGCCGGTCAGCCGGATCACCAGCCAGACGGTGGCGGGGCCGAATATCCCGGCGAATTTCTCGAACACCCCAAAAAACCCGAAGAATTCTCCGGAATGCTGCTTGGGGATCATGCTGGCGAAGAGCGACCGGGAAAGCGCCTGGGTGCCGCCCTGCACCATGCCCACCAGCAGGGCGAGAACCAGGAAGTGGGTCGCGGTCTTCATGTAATAGCCCAGCACGCTGATGCCGGCGTACACGATGAGTCCCAGGAAAATCGCCTTCTTGGCGCTGATCCGGTCGGCCAGCATGCCGAACAGGAATGCGAAGGGCACCCCGATGAACTGGACCAGGAGAATCGAGGCGATCAGGGATCCCTGGCCGATCCCCACCTCGGTGCCGTAGATGGTCGCCATCCGGATGATGGTCCCGATGCCATCGTTGTAGATGAGAAACGCCACCAGCAGCAGGAAGGCCTGCCGGTATCCCCTGAGCTGGCGAAAGGTCGCCGCCAGGCGGCGCATCCCGGCCCGCAGCGGGTGCTCTCGGCGGGGCTCGCCCGGTTCGACCAGCGCCGGGGGTTCCGGGACTTTGCGGAACAATGGAATCGAGAACAACAGCCACCAGATGGCGACCGAGAGAAATGCCAGCCGGGTCGGGAGGGTCGCGTCCGACGGTGAGAGGCCCGGCCCGTGGGGCAGCCCGAACCATTCCGGTTTCTGGATCCATGCCAGGTTGAGCGCGAGCAGCATCCCGCTGCCCAGGTATCCCAGCGCGTACCCCGCGGTAGAGACCCGGTTCACTTCGTCCGGCCGCGCCACGTGGGGGAGCAGCGCGTCGTAGAACACGAAGCTGCCGTTGGCGCCGATGTTGGAAATGACAAAGAGCACCGCGGCCAGCAGCCAGTCTCCCTGCTGGATGAAGAACATCATCCCGACCGACGCGACACCCAGCGCGAGGAAAATGCCGAGCATCTTCTTCTTGGCCGCCGCGTAATCGGCGATGCTGCCGAGCAGCGGGGAGAGAAGGGCGATGATGGTGAGACCGATCGTCGTCGCGGCGGTAAACCGGGAGGTGGCGACGTTGGGTGCCAGGCCGGCGCCGGCGACCTTGGCGAAGTAGATCGGAAAGATGGCGGTGATGATGACCACCATGAACGCCGAATTGGCCCAGTCGTACATCGCCCAGGCGCGCAGCTCGGGACGATGCAGCGCCAGCTTTTCCAGGAACGATGTCTTTTGCGGGGTCATGAGGGTAGTAACCTAAGTACTACGATTGGGCCTTGCCAAATCTCCTCGCGAAGACCGCGAAGGCCACGCGAGGAGCCGTTGCCAAGCTAAGATCAAGTTGATGCTGCCGTGCGGCGCGTTTTTCGGATGGAAAGCAGGATCCCGCCGGCCAGGGTGGTCACGATGATACCCAGCGACCACAGGATCGGCAGGTGAACCACCTCCGACAGCAGCATCTTGATCCCGACGAAGATCAGGATACCCGCGACCGCGGGCTTCAGGTACTCGAAGCGGTCGAGCATCCCGGACAGGATGAAGAACAGTGACCGCAGGCCCAGGATGGCGAAGACGTTCGAAGTGTACACGATGAACGGATCGCGGGTGATCGCGAAGATGGCCGGAATGCTATCCACCGCGAACAGGAGGTCGGTCGTTTCAATGACCAGGAGGACCAGGAGGAGCGGCGTGGCCAGCCGCCGGGCATTCTGGCGGGTAAAGAAATTCTGTCCGTCGTACGAGCGGGAGAAGGGGAGCAGTCGCGTGGCCAGCCGGATCACCGGGTTTTTCTCCGGATGCACCGTGATCGCGCCGGACCGCATCATCTTGATGCCGGTGTAGATGACGATCGCCCCGAAGACGTAAATGATCCAGGCGAAGCGCTGCAGCAGCAGCGTGCCCACCATGATCATCATGAACCGCATGACCACGGCCCCGATGATGCCCCACTTGAGCACCCGGGGCTGCAGCTTCGCCGGCACCGCGAAGTACTGGAAGACCAGGATAAATACGAACAGGTTGTCGACGCTGAGCGACAGCTCGATCAGGTAGCCGGTGTAATACTCCAGCGCGTGGCGGGGGGTCTCCTTGAACAGCAGGAACAGCCCGAACAGGAGCGCCAGCGCGATCCAGCTCCCGCTCCAGACCAGCGCCTCCTTCAGGCTCAGCACGTGCGCGCGGCGGTTCAACACTCCAAGGTCCAGCGCCATCAGCAGTACCACCATGACGCTGAACCCGACCCACACCAGCAGGCCATGGTGGCCCATCAGGCGCCCCACCGCCGCGTCTTTTTCGGTGACCCCCTTCGACCCATACATCTTGAGGACGAGCTGTTCATACTACCTCCAAAAAGAAAAGCGAGACCTCGCCTGGCGCGTTCGCACCGGACGAAGGTCTCGCTCTGACGCCCTGTTGGGACCGTCCCTGCTGGACCGTGCCCAGGTCTCCCCGGACAGTCTTGACGATCCAGCATTCGCATTTCATCGGGGCGGGTATGATGCCCCCATGATGCGACGAGCTACTCCCCTTCTTGCCCTGCAAAATAAGCGGAATGAACCACCGGGACAAGTTGGGGATATTTTCCAGCCGTGCTGCCCTTCCGGGATTCAGGCGCCTTCTCGGCCTTGCCGGTTCGCCCGCTGCTCCAGGCAGAGCGCGAGCTGCTGGCCTGCTTTGCCGAAGCGGTGGACCTCGACCGGGTGCGGATCTTCACCCGGCACAGCCGGCTGGGCCGCGTGGTCGCCCGGATGTCGGGAGGTGCGGCCGTCGCCCTGGGCTACCGCATCATCGTGCCGGGGAGCAATAGCTTGCCGTTGCTCGCCCACGAGTTGACCCACGTCTCCCAGTACCAGCGCTGGGGCCGGTGGCGCTACTACCTGTGCGGGGCGTGGACCCAGGTCGTCCAGCGGCTATTGCTCCGCCACGACGTCTATCACTGGCGGACGGAGGCAGGAAAGACCTTCGATCAGTTCGGGATGGAGCAGCAGGGAAAGATTGTAGAGGATTGTTTCAATGTCGCGTCGCCGCGGCGCACCGAAGCTCGGCACCTCTCTCCATTTCGTCCAAAATAACTTACCGCCTTACCGCCTTAGAAAGCCGGCTCCCGCTGATATTCAGGGTCGTTCAGCATGATCGCCTGGACCATCGCGCCTGCCGGCGTGTCGAACTGGCCTTCCGGAAGCATCAGCAGTGCATTCGCCCGTACCATCGAAGTGAGAATTCCCGAGCCCTGGGGACCGGTCAGCGTCGCGGTTCGCCGCTCCGCGCCATGGCTCACCACCGCGCGGAGAAAGTGCTGGAGTTTCGGTTTAACGCTCACCCCTTCAGCCAGGGTCACCGCAATGGCGCGGCGAAACGGCAGCGCTCTCCCCGACATCACCCGGATCGCCGGACGTACCAGCAGCTCGAAGGTGACCATCGTGCTGACCGGGTTTCCCGGGAGCCCGATCCACGGCATCCCGCCCAGCATTCCGAACCCCGCCGGCGCACCGGGCCGGATCCTGAGCCGCCAGAAGTTGAGTACTCCACCCATCGCTTCGATCACCTCCCTGAGGTGATCGTGCTCTCCGACGCTGATGCCGGCGGTGGTGACCAGGAGATCGCAATCCCGCGCGCGTTCGAGGTGCTCCCGCAAACTTTCCGGTGAATCGGCAGCGATGCCGAGGTTGACCGGGTGTCCGCCGGCCCGCTCGACCAGTGCTACCAGCGCGTGGGAATTGGAGCTGCCGATCCGGGATCCATCGAGAATCTTCTCGGCCTGGTCCAGGTCCACGATTTCGTCGCCGCTGGCGAGAATCGCGACCCGGGGCCGGCGGTAGACCAGGGGATGCGCCACCGCGAGCGAGGCCAGCACGCCCAGCTCGGCGGCCTCCAGCTCGCGGCCGGCTTCCAGCACCGTCGCTCCCCGCGTGATGTCCTCGCCAGCCGCCCGGCAGTTGACCCCGGCATCGCGGTCGCTGGTGATGGTGACGACGTCCTTACCCTGGTCGGTATCCTCCTGCCGGATGACGCTGTCGGCGCCCCGGGGCAGCGGCCCGCCGGTGAAGATGCGGGCACACTCGCCGGCGCCGATGGCACGGGCCGGGAGCTGGCCGGCGGCGATGTGCTCGACCACCGTGAGCCGCACTGGAGCCCGGGCGGATGCTCCGCGCACATCGGCGGCGCGGGCCGCATAGCCGTCCATGGCGCTGTTGCTGTGGGGCGGAATGTCGAGCGGGCTTACGATTGCTTCGGCGAGGACCAGTCCGAGGGCGTCATCCAGGGGAATTCGCAGGGCCGGCTGCCGGCGAACCGCACCGAC
>JBDTTZ010000342.1:0-2178 GCA_040008015.1 Gemmatimonadota bacterium | reverse complement strand
ACAGCGCCACCCGTCGCCATCGCCCAGCCCCGAATCGTAGTGTTCCCTGCCCCAACCCTGGCGCCGGGGAGCGGATCCCAGATCACCGAGTTGAGCGGCAGGTCGTGCAGCATGACGCCCGCTTCCCACCGCACCGTGTCCGGCCCAATGTCGGGAGGAAAGGTCTTGTAGGCGTGGGCCTGGAAATAGTTCTGTGAGGGCGCATCGGTCACGATGATTTCCGAGAGCCATTTCACGCTCCTGGCGCCGATACAGCCGGGAACCACCACGCGCAGCGGAAACCCATGAACCGCAGGGAGCGGCTCTCCGTTCATTTCGAACGCCAGCAGTACTTCCTGAGCCATGGCTTTCTCGAGAGGAATCGATCCTCCGTACGCGAACCGCTGGCCGTGACGCTCCACCTGGTCCAATCCGAGGAACTCCACGTGAGACGCCCCGGATTTGAGCCCGGCCATCAGGAGAACATCGCGCAGTGGCGCCCCGGTCCAGATGCCGTTGCTCACCGGCTCGGCGCCCCATGCCACTTCTCCCGGGATGGCGCGATACACCATCAATTCGTCGCGGCGAAGGCCGGCGCAGGCCATAGTGGCCGCGGCGGTCCGCCGGGGCAGGCCGGTCCGCAGCGTTTCGAGATCGAGCTGGATCTCACGTTCGACCAGCCCCGAGACCTTGAGCCGAAAGGCGCCCGGGTCCACGGCGGGGACCGCTCCGTGATTCCGGGTAAAGAAGAGATCCTTGGGCGTGACGAAGTCCTGCCGAAGAAGCTCCGGCGGTGGCCCCGAATTGTACCATTGGGGGTCGCGCACCAGCTGATCGTGATGCTTTTCGAATAAGATCTGTTGCTCAGTCACGGTTATCTGGCCTGATAGATTTGATCGAAAAATACCACCATCCCCGAAGAACTGGGGCTGGGCCCTGGTCAGCCGCCAGAGACTTCGTCGATGGCGAAGAGGGTCATCCGGAGAAAGACGTTCGCATTTTCGCTCGTTCTCCCCGGCGATCAGCACGTCACCGATTCAGCATGTAAATCATTCCCGGTCAGAGGAGTTCAGGTCGTTAGAACTGGAACTGGACCCGCGAGGACAGCACGCATTCCTTCTCCCGGTTGCCGGTCGCGGCGCCGCCCCTGAACCTGGTCTGCTCGTAGCTGGTCACCAGCTTCACGTTGCGATTGAGGTACCAGTTGAACCCGATGCCGAGCCCACTGGCCTGCCGCGCCTGGGTGGTAGAATCGGCATACACCGGAAAGGCGTTATCGCCGATCGTGAGCCGCCCATACCGTACCGCCAGCTCCAGCGCGCCCCACCCATGAGCCTTGGGATCGAAAGCCGTGCGCGGATTGATCCCGCGGAACGAAGGACTGCCGCCGAACAACCCAAAGGTTCCCACCACCTGCCACGCTTCAACCGGGACATGCTCGGCGACGTTGTTGAGGCTTACCCGGTGCCTGGCCTTGACATACTCCCCCATGAAACCGAACCGGCCGGTGTAGAGGTAGGCCTGGGGTGAGACCCGGGTCAGACGACCCGCGGCGATGGTTGTTCCACTCAGGGCATTGTTGTTCCGGAAGGTGAAGAAGGTTGCCTGCCCCGCGGTCTTGTACCCACCGATGCCCGCACCGGCGGTCGTTGGAGTTCCTACCTGATTTCCCAGCGTCCCGGCCACACCGAAGCCGAGGTTCTGCAACAGGTGACCACTGGAGTGCCGGAATGGTGTGAAAAGGAGCCGGCCGGCGAGATCCTTGTCATCGTTGTTGTCGCCATCACCCAGGCTCCCATCCAGCACCCCGTTCATGAGAGCCGCGGCATAGGAGACTCGGCCCTTGAACAGGTCGCCGGAAAGCTGGACACCCACATCGCGGTTCGGAACCAGCTGAGTGGGCAACCCGCGCTCCACGAACACGATGTCGTTGGCGGACTGGAGCCGCTCCAGCCCGACCGGCGGCTTGTACTTACCGGACCGGACCCGGAAACCCGGCGCAAAGCGCGCTTCGATATAGGCGTCCTGAAGCACGGTGGTACCGGCCCCGAAGTCCGGCATGACGCGGAAATCATAGATCTTGAATACGGTCGCTTCGAAAATCGGGCGGACCCGGCGGAGCAGGAACTGCGTGGTGCCCGGTTTCAGCGAGTCGCTCAGGTAATAGCGGCCATCGCTGTGCACGTAGCCCTTGATCCT
>JBDTTZ010000341.1:0-2051 GCA_040008015.1 Gemmatimonadota bacterium | reverse complement strand
CTACACGTTCAACTTATTCGCGGCGTTCAACGCCGCCACCTTGTAGCACTCCGCCAGCGTGGGGTAGTTAAAGATGGTATCGAGGAAGTAGTCCAGTCCACCGCCCAGCCCCATCACCGCCATTCCGATGTGCAGCAGCTCGGTGGCTCCGGTGCCGATGATGTGCACGCCGAGGAGCCGCCGGTCTTCCCGGTTGAACAGCATCTTGAAGAATCCGCTGTCGTCGCCCAGGATCTGCCCCCGCGCGATCTCCCGGTAGCGTGCCACGCCTACTTCGTAGGGCACCCTCTTCGCCGTCAGCTCGTGCTCCGGTGCTCCCACCATCGAGATCTCCGGAATGGCGTAGATCCCCACCGGGAAATTGGTCGTCATCGCCCGGGGACTGAGGCCCATGGCATGACAGGCCGCCAGCCGGCCCTGCTCGCTCGAGGTGGCGGCCAGGCTGGGATAGCCGATGACGTCGCCGGCGGCGAAGATGTGCGGCACCGGGGTACGGAAGCACTGGTCCACCACCAGCCGGCCCCGGTCGTCGGCCGTGATCCCGGCGTTCTCCAGATGGAGCTGGTCGGTGGCGCCGATTCGCCCCACCGAGAAGAGCACCATGTCGGTCACGATCCGCTTCCCCGATTCCAGGAGGACCACCACCTTGGACGGCGTACCCTCCCGCATCTCCAGCGTCTCGACCGCCTCCCCGCTCCGGAAGGTCACGTTCCGCTTCCGCATCTGGTGGATCAGCTCATCCACGATTTCCGCATCCAGGAACTCAAGCGGCCGGGTCCGCTTGTCCACCAGGGTGACTTCCACGCCCAGCGCGGCGAACATCGAGGCATACTCGATACCGATTACGCCGGCGCCCACCACGACCAGCGACCGCGGAATCCGGGTCAGCTTCACGATGTCGTCGCTGGTGATGACGCTGGTACCGTCCACGGGTGCATTGCCCCGCGGAGCGGTGGGGTGGGTGCCGGTCGCAATGAGTATGTTCGCAGTCGTGACCGTCCGAACTCCATCGCCCTGCTCGATCCGCAGCGTATGGGGATCCAGGAACGAGGCGTGGCCGGGGATGAGATCCACTCCATTGCGACGGAGCTGGTTTTCGATGACCGAGCACTCCAACTGCACCACCCGTTCGACCCGCTTCAGCAGCTCGGCGGCAGTCGGCCGCTGCGGGGACCCCACGCCGCTGCCCTGATCGAAGGGCTGGCTGAACCGGCTGAAGGAAAGCACCGCCTCGCGAAAAGTCTTGCTCGGGATGGTTCCGGTATCCACGCAGACCCCGCCCAGCATGACCCGCTTCTCGACGATCGCCACTCGGCGCCCCAGCTTGGCGGCCTGGACGGCGGCCCGCTGCCCGGCGGGGCCGCTGCCGATGCAGACCAGATCATATTGGAAAGGGGAGTCCATGAGCGGTCAATGTAGCGGCCCCGGATCGGTTGTCCATACGCCAGCAGCTTGCAGAGTGATCCGCTATCTTGACAGCATTATCCGGGGGCTCATCTTGCAGCCCGTCCCCGTCCTTCTCGGCCACCCCTGCTCCGGAGATCTCGATGCGGTTCACTCGTCTCACGCTGTTCGCCGCGGCCCTGGCCCTGACCGGTTTTGCCTGCCAGAAGAAGGCCGATACCGCAGCCGAAGAAACCGCGATTCGGGCCCAGGACGCCGCCTACAATGCGGCAATCGCGGCCCGGAATGATTCGGCGCTCGCCGCCATCTATGCCGACAACGGCACCATGATGCCGCCGAACGAGAAGAATGTGACGGGTACCTCGGCGATCCGGGCGTACTGGGCGATGTTGTGGCCTATGAATGCCAGCCTGTCCATCACCCCGACGACGATCACAGTGGCCAGCTCGGGCGACATGGCGACGGACGTAGGGGCTTACACATTCTCGGCCGGTCCGATGAACGACACCGGCAAGTATCTCGTGCACTGGCACAAGATCGGCGGCGCCTGGAAGATCGTGGATGACATGTGGAGCAGCGATAACACGCCGATGCCGATGGCACCGATGGACAGCACGGCGAAGTAGCCCTCTTGTACGAAGCGAAGA
>JBDTTZ010000340.1:0-10095 GCA_040008015.1 Gemmatimonadota bacterium | reverse complement strand
ACGTCGACCGACGAGGCGCTGTCGGTGCCCGGAATCGGCTGAATCGACGGCGCGGGACCGGAGAGGTCAAGCTCGACCAGCTCGATCCCGGTACTCACCGTGTCCGCCACGCAGGTACCGCAGGGCCGGGGATAAGCCACGGTGCTGGCGAGATAGACGGCCCGGGTGGGGGAGAGCCAGCGAATGTGGCTGATCCCGGAATGGATGTGCCCGTTGACCGCGGTGTAGGGATAGGTGAGCACCGTGGTGGCCGACTCCGGCTGTTTCACCGTCCCCAGCTGGAGCTCGCTGTGCAGGGCGTTGATGTTACCGGGAAGCGACCACTCCCGGGTGAACAGCAGCTGGCCATCGGGCCCCGGAGCCGCTTCGGAGTAGGCGTCCAGGGAATCCCGGGAGAGCAGCGACGTGCCGCAGGGCAGCTCGTGACGGGTTCCGCCGGAAGGAAGAAAAGTTGCCAGGCAGCGGTCATGGATGGTTCCCGCCAGGCCCTCAAAGGTATAGATCAGGCCGCTGCCGTCGCTGAGCCATGCCGGCCGGATGTCGGCCGCCGGGTTCAGCGTCAGCTGCCGATCGGGTCCCCCGCCTTTGGTGCTGTCGAAGCCGGGATTGTGAGCTTGAAACGGCGATTCGTGGGAGCAGGCCGCGAGCGCGATCAGCGCCGCACTCAAAAGGCCGGCCCGGCAACAGAATCCGGTCATGGAATGAGAAAGAGCCACAGGTCCGCCCGATGGTTGGTTGCGTTGAACTCGGAATCTGGCGCAGTATGAGGCGGAGCGTAAGGCTGCGCCTCGACCACGACGCCGGAACCATCAGGGGCGAATACCGGGTGACGGAATAATGTGCTGTCGGCGTGATACAACTGGGAGCCTCCGCCCACCAGGTCCACGAAATCCAGATCACCGCCCTCGTCCCGCTGCACCCAGGACCCGTGATCGAGCTCAAACTGCCACACCACGCTCCGACCCACTACCGCGACCAGGTGATTTCCGGAGATCGCGACATCCCGCGCGATTCCCAGCGCGCCGAAATCGTGGATCACGGTGACGGCGCCTCCCGCGTCGCGCCGGTAGACCCGGGTATCTCCGCCCAGCGTGTAGTAGATCACCCCGGGCTCGCTGGTCACGGCGACCGACGAAGCATCATCAGTCCCGGGCACCACGGTATACACCGGGCTTCCGCTGCTGACGTCGAGCTGGACGATGTCCCGCCCGGTAAAAAAGGTATCCGGGAGGAAAGTGGATCCCTCGTAGAACAACTCTTCCGCCAGGTAGATCAGGGTTTCCGGTCCGGTCCAGGACGGGCTCCGGATGCTGGAATGGATCTTCCCATTCGGCGCGGTGTACGGAATCAGCGCGAGCCGGGTCGCATTGGCCGGATCAGCGGCAGTCCCCAGCATCAACTTGGATTCACCCAGTTTCTGCTGCCCGATCCAGGACGTGACGGCGTGGTAGAAGATCCGGCCCGCCGGCGACACGGCCGGGGCTTCCATCAGGTTGGTGGAATCGTTCTCGGCCGGATTGGTCTGGCAGAATTGCCGCAGGATGGTGCCGCCTTCCGGCGATATGACGTTCAGGCAGCGGTCGTGGTCCAGCCGGTCGATGCGCTCGGAGCTGTAGAGTATGGTGCCGTCCGGCAACCAGGTCGGCGTGCGGTCATCGCCGATGCTGAACGTAAGGCGGCGGGGCAACTGCCCGGAGAAGGGCCCGCGCGGACGGTCGGGCGAATTCTGGAACGGGGCCCCGTGATCGCAGGCTGCAGCCAGGAGGGCCAGGCTGCCCGCCAGCGCATGCCGGATGATCCGTCTGAAGGCGCGCGGTAGGACCAGGTTCAGGATGGTTCTCGACGGAAAAGGGGTGCCACGGGCGACCGTCCCGCGGTTCGTCGGCCAGCCCTTTGACGAGCGACCGGGCCCGAGTTCACACAAACCGGACATTCCAACATTCTCCCACCCTGGGGTGTCCAACGTTGCGCTCAGCCCTCCGGAGGTCGCCGCGGCCAGGGAGGTCCGCTTCCAGAACATCATACCATCAGGAGCATTTCATGCCTTCCGCCCTTCGCCGCTCGACCGCGACCCTGGTGTTGTCCGGTCTCCTGTTGCTCACGACCTCGGTCCTGGTGGCCGTACCCGGGATTCGCGGGAAGAGCCATTCGGATACCCAGGGCGACGGCCGCGATTCCTTGCGCGCTATCGCCTTCGTCGCGGCGGTGAGCGGGGCCAACCCGGTCGTTTGCGAGATGACGCTTCGCTCGCTCCGGACCCAGGGATGGAACGTTCGCGGGTGGGGAGGCGGCCAGGACGAGATGTTCGTTCCCGATTCGGCCAGCCGGGAAGCCGTGGCGTGGGCCACCGGTTCGCTGGAAGACCCGCGCGCGATTCCTCCCCTCGCGGCCGGACTCGATGACTCGCTTCCCTGCGTGCGACAGGCCTCCGCGGTGCTCCTGGGCCGGATCGATCATCCGGCCAGCCGGCATGCCCTGCTGGCGGCACTGGACCAGGGCTCATTGGCGAAACAGGAAGCGGCCGCCCTGGGGCTCGGGGTGTCGGGCCACCCGGAAGCTGTCATGCCGTTGATTGCCAGGCTAGGCTCCGGGGCCGAAACGTTGCGCCAGGTCGTGGCCTGGGCGCTGGGCTCCATCGAAGATGAGCGGGCAATCACCCCGTTGATCCAGACCCTGAAAGACCGTTCCATCCCGGTTCGCCAGAGTGCCGCCTTCGCCCTGGGTGAAATCGAGGATCCCCGCGCGGTGGAAGGGTTGCTCCAGGCGCTGAAAGATTCGGAACCAAAGGTGCGCAGGGCCGCTGCGCACGCCCTGGGAGAGATCGAAGACGCCCGCGCGGTGGACGGTCTATCGGCTGCCTTGAAGGACAGCGACCCGCTGGTGCGCCGGGAAGCGGTATGGGCCCTGGGCGAGATCGAGGATTCCCGTGCCGTAGGGTCGCTGAGCGAGGTGCTCAAGGACACCGATCCCGGCATGCGGGAGCTGGCGGCGTGGGCGCTGGGGGAGATCGAAGATGCCGGCGCCGTGGGTCCGTTGGCTGCTGCGCTTCGCGATGACCACGTCGCGGTTCGGCTCGCGGCGGTGCATGCACTGGGTGAGATCGAGTCGGCCGAAGCGGTGGCACCACTGACCGGATTGCTGGGTGATGACAACGTCGAAGTACGGCGGGACGTGGTGTGGGCCCTGGGTGAAATTGAAGATGCCGCGGCGGTTCCCGGGCTGGCTCGCGCCCTCAAGGACAGCGACCACGAGGTCCGGATGAACGCGGTGCACGCGCTGGGTGAAATCGAAGACCGGGCGGCCGTAGCGCCCCTGGCCACCGTGCTCAAGGACGACGATGCCCGGGTCCGGGCCGAAGCCGCCTGGGCCCTGGGAGAGATCGAGGATGCCAGCGCCGTGGGCCCGCTGCGCGACGTGCTGCACGACTCCGACGCCAAGGTCCGGGTGAACGCGGTGCACGCCCTGGGTGAGATCGAAGACCGGGATGCGGCCGATGCACTTGCCGGCGCCCTCGGCGACAGCGATCCGGGCGTCCGCCGGGAAGCGGCGTGGGCGCTGGGTGAGCTGGATGACCTGCGTCACGCGCCGGCTCCACTCATAGCGGCGCTCAAGGATACCGATCCCGAGGTCCGCCGGAATGCGGCGCATGCGCTTTCCGAAATCGAAGACCCGGCAACAGTGCCGGTGTTGATCCCATTGCTCAAGGACGCCGATGCCGAAGTGCGGGAAGCGGCGCTTCACGCCCTGGGTGAAATCGGAGACCAGGTGGCGGTCGAGGCCATTGCGGAATTGTTGAAGGACCCGGATCCGAAGATCCGGCAGAAAGCGGCGGAAGCGTTGGGGCATTGAGAGGATTGTGGGATTGTGGGATTGTGGGATTGTGGGATTGTGGGATTGAGAGGATTTGTTCAATCCCGCAATTCCACCATCCCACAATCCTTCAATTTGTTGTAATGGCTCCCATCTGAACTACCTCAAAGTCATCACCTTTTACCTGACCAAGGTCACGCATTTCGGAATCGTCCCAGCGCGCGTCCGGGGCGCCGGAGATGTACCAGTTGCTTCCGTTGTCCGCGACGATCATCCCATAAATCTTGAGCGCCTGGAGAATCACCTGGACCCGAGGTGAGAAGGTGGAGATGTCGAAGCCCGCCTTGAGCCGGACCCGCATGCCCATCGGCGGCAGGTTGGGACTGGTGAGGTCGCTGGCGTAGTGCCGGGCCGGAGCCACGTAGGCGTGCCGGGTTTGACTCACGGTGAATCGCAGCGCGTGATCGATCACTCCCTGTTCCACGACCTCGTCGTAGCGAACCAGTCCCGGGAAGATCGGCAACCCGGCGGCGTCCGCGCTGGTCCAGCCGGCCGGCCGGAGCGCATTGGAATTGAGGTCGAAGACGGCTCCGGACCCCGCCTTCCAGCCGTTCTTCTGGGGATAGGCGGCAAACAGCTCGTACAGAATCCAATTGTCGGTATCGATTACCAGGACGTGCCGGTCTCCGTGCGACTGCGCCCCGCCCTCGATCGGAGCGTTGGAGGGAACCGGGTACGGACCCGGATCGCTCTCATTGCCATAGGAAAAGGTGACGGTGACCGGTGTCGTGTAGCCGTGCACCAGGACGTAGGGAATCCCGAACGGGCCGCCCTGGTAGCCGGCGCCGAAATCCGGATGCAGCCCGGTGTTCCGGCCGATGCTGTTGATCAGCGCGTCGGAGTTCGAGTCTGCCGGCATCTGGTCGACCGCGGTGTTCCAGGGATTGTCGCCGGGAAACGGGCGATGCCCCTGGAGGGTTCCGTTGGGGATACCGGTCGGGTCGCCCGGTGGCTGCACCGGCTCGTTGCCTCCATCGCCACCGCCGCCACATGCCCCGAGCACCATCGCGGTCAGGGCCAGCCTCAGAACTCGTCCCATGGGTTCCGCTCCTTCTTACCTGGCGAATGCCACGACGCTCTCCACCCCACCCGCGCCCACGGCCGCCACGCCGAAGAGATAGTTGTCGATGTTGATTCCCTCGAGCACCGCATTGGTCTGGTCTTTCTCCACTTCCCGCGAGTAACGCCACTGCGGCTCCGTCGTTTCACGCCAGTAGACCCGGTAGCCGGCCAGCGTGGGCGAGGAGACCGGAGCCCAGCGGACGTCGGTATTGGGAGTCACCGCCCCGCGGATAGTGACGGAATCCGGCGGGGGCGGGGCCCAGGCCAGGGCGGCCAGGGTCGCCGCATTCGACGTCGTAATCGTGGCGATATAGGGAAAGCTGATCTCTCCGATCACGTCCCCGTAGTCGATCCCGTTTTCCGTCCGCACGTTCTGGTGCTGCCGGTTGTAGTTCTCGTGCATCACGGTGAACCGCACCGCCGGGAAGCCGAGCGCGTTGAAGGCCCGGTGATCGCCGCCGCGGCCAAACCGGTCCTGCCGGTACACCATGACCGCGTTGCCTCCCCGGCCATATCGCTCGGTGATCCGATCCACGTACCGCGCAATCTGGCGCGATGGGCCGTCCACCTCACCGCCGGCCCGCACCGTGGCCCGGCGCTGACCGGCGGTCTCGGTGGAAGGCGCTGCCTCGGAGAATACCCGGAAGTCCCTGGCGTTTCGCTCGCCGGTCATGCCGCGCGCGTTGCCGATGATGTCGTTATTGAGCACTGCCTCGACGGTCCAGCCCGAGTCCCGGGCCAGGCGGGCCAGCTGGGCCCCGCCGAACAGCCCCTGTTCCTCGCCGGACAGCGCGGCCAGCACGATGGTCTTCTCGTAGGGGCCATGGGCGGCCAGTACCCGAGCGGCCTCCAGCACCGCGGCCACGCCGCTCGCGTCGTCCGCCGCCCCGGGCGCGTCGGTGTCCGCATCGTTGGGATCGCTGGCGCGCGAGTCGAGGTGCGCGGTCATCACGACCACCCGTTCCGGGTGCACCGTTCCCTTGAGCGTGGCCATCACGTTCACGATCATCACGTCGCGGGTGATCCGGGTGGAATCCTTTATCACCAGCCCGGCCTGGAACCGCACCGTCATGCAGCCGCCGCAGCTCGCGGCAACCCGGTCGAATTCGGACTTGACCCAGCGTCGCGCGGCGCCGATGCCGCGGGTGGCAGACATGGTGTCGGAGAGCGTGTGCCGGGTCCCGAATCCCACCATGGTGCGGAGGTCATGCTCGATCCGCTCCGCGGAGATGTCGTGAACGACCTGGTCGACCCGGGGATCCCGCGGCAGCTGCTGCGCCGGCAGGGTGGACAGGGCGACGCAAGACAGAAGCAGCCCGGAGAGAATGCGCATGGCTGGGCTCGGAGGAACGTCGAGGGTGGAGGCCGCGAGTGGCCACCGGGACACTACTGGTGGAGCCGAATCTCGAGGCCGCTGATGGTTTCGCCTTCACGCAAGGACCGCATGGTGAATCGAACCGGCGACGCTTTCACGCCGAGCCGGGTGGTAACCGCTTCCGACACAGTGATGTCATACTCGCCGGGCTTGACGCCCATCACGTAGAAATCGCCGTCCGAGAAGGTGACCACCGCCTGCCGCGCGCCGCTCCGCCGATTGGTCACGAACAGGGTAATGCCGGCCTGGCCCACGGGGCCAGTCGGAGAATCCCGCAGCACCCGGCCCTCGATCACTCCGGCCGGGGCCACCGGCAGGTCGATCATCCGGAACTGGTTGGGGCCCAGCTCGACGCTGATGGCGCTGTAGCTTGGCGTCCAGAGCGGCGAGGCCAGGCTCAGGGAGTCTACCACCACCAGCACCGGCTCGTAGGGCAGCTGGTCCCACACCCGGTACTGCCCCTGTGAGTCCGACACCGCGCTGATATTCCCCACCCGCACCCGGACGCCGGGCAGCGGCTCCTCGCCGATGTCCCGGAGGCCGTTGCCATTGGCGTCGAGGAAGACGTTCCCCGCGACACCGGCGCGCTGCAACGACGGCCCCGCGGAGAGCGCCACCGAGCGCCGCTCCGGATCGTACAGCACCGAGCCCTGCACGTAGTTCACGGCATCGGTTCCGGCCGGGCTGCTCTGCACGGTGGAATAGGCGCGAACACTGCGGAGCGTGGTCGACATCACCAGGGTGAACATGGTCCCCATGCCCCGGCTCCATCCCAGGCCGGTCTCCACCCTGAAGCCGCTGCCGATCGGCCGCGCCAGGTAGGCCGAGGCCGAGGTGACATTGAGGTGGCCGGTGGTCTCCAGCGTGGTGCGGGCGCTGACCAGGCTCATGAAGCGTCCCAGGTTGGCCCGGGGCAGGATGAACGTGTTCAGGCCATAGAACGTCTGTTCGACGGTCGGGCCGTTGGTAATGGTGCTGCGCTGGAACCGGACCGACGGGAGGACCCGGATCTCGGAGACCTGGAACGACAGGGCGGCCCGGGCACTGGAGTTGTGCCCGGTCTCAGTGCTGATCACGTCCAGGCTGCCGTCGACGTACAGCGAGCCCAGGCGCGGGACCGGACGAAAGAACGCCTGGGTGGTCCACTGCTCCTTCCGCCCGGCGGGCGTGAGGATCGGTGAAACCAGGTTGCGGGCGAAGTGATTGTACTCGGTGCTGATCCGGAGGTCGGTGGACGGCTCGTAGCTCAGTCCTTCTCGCAGCACGGCGTTGGCGACCGCGTCGAACTGCACCAGCCAGGAGTTGGCGACCGCGCCCGCCACCGAGAAATACGGATGAAAGAGGTCGGGAGCCTGGCGGCGCCAGAACTGATCGACACCGGCCTGCAGTGTCCAGCGCCGCGAGATGCCATAGCGCAGGTCCAGGTTGGCGCTCGATTGGCAGGCATCTACCCGGCACTGGCCGGCCGCGACGCCGTACTCGAACTGGTTCCGCGGGAGAACATTGCCCACCACCCGGTAGGTCTGGTTGAACTCCCGGATCTCGCCGAACGGTCCGTAGGCCACGAAGTCCACCGGGTTTTCCCCGTACTGGACCGGCACGTCGATGGAGAACTGACCCAGCGCGTCGGCGGAATCGAATGCGACCAGCCGGCCGCCGCGATAGGCCTCAAGTTGCCACCCGGGTCCCAGCCGTCCCGCATAGGGCACCTCGCCGATCAGCGCGGGCCGCTGGAACGGGGAGTTGGAAATGGAGAAACCCCGCAGGGTGCGGGGTCGCGGTCCGGTCGAGATGCCATCGCCCAGGCGCAGTTGCTTGACCCACTGGTTCTGGCGCCACACTCCGTTCCACGAGAGATCGGTCCGGGTACCGCCTGCGCCGATGCGCGATTCACTCGCCACCCCCAACTCCAGGGATCCGCCCATCACGTCCATGCCCAGCGCCGTGGAATAGGCCCCGCCGTTGATCATGTCGTTGGTGGGCGAGAGCAGCGAATAGTCCAGGACCAGCCCGCCCCAGTGGCGTCGATCGAGAGTGAGGGCCATGTCCGGGCGAACGCCATATTCCGAAGCGCTCAGTGACGAGCGGGCAGCCTCACGCGCGATTCGGCGGCCCAGCGGCAGGTGTTCCGGATCGGTGACCGCGACGGTGAGGTCGGAGAAGTCGATGATGAACCGGATGTTGAGCAGGCTGCCCACCAGGGCCGCGCTCATGAAGATCTCTCCGTCCTGGCCCAGCATCCCGGTCGCGGGGATGGCAACCGAGCGCTTGCCGAACGTCAGGGAGTCGGTGGTGGCGTCAATCAGCAGATGGACGCCGCCCGGCTCGAGCACCGCCTCGATCACCCCGGGGGATATGAACTTGTAGCGGATTTCGGAGAGATTGAGGAAATCGCTGAGCGGAAGGAGAATGTCGTTGTCCTGCCGAATGGCATTCACGGTCCGGCTGGCCAGGCGGCCCAGCTCCAGCTGAATGAGGACCGGTTCCGGAGCAGCCTGGGCCTGCGCGCGCCGAACCTGCCCGGTCGTCAGGGCCAGGCAGGCGAGGAGCAGCGGCGCGTAGAAGGCCCGGGTGCCCATGGTTCAGCGGATTCTCCGGCGGCCGGTCATGGGAGGCGAACCTCGGCCGAATCCCGGACCAGGGCGGACTGCAACACGGTTTCCGTAGACAGATCCTCCCGCTCGGTGGCCAGCTCCAGCCGCAGGTGGTAGAGGCCGGCTGCGGGCCGGACCAGCGGCATCATGAACTTGGGGTCGATGTTGAAATACACGGCGAGCGGCGACGAGAAGGTGCTGACCGTCTTTCCGGTGGAATCGACCAGCGATCCGCGCAACGTCCCGATGAAGGCCGCGGAGCCGTGGCGCTCCAGCTGGGCACGCACTTCCAGGGAATCCCCGATCATCTCGGTCCTGACATTGGAAATCGTCGCGGCGGTGGTCGGCTGTCCCTTGCGGTAGAAAACCGGAAGGATGGTCCGGACTTCCAGCGTGAGTCCCACCTGGATGCCGGCACTGTCGGACGCTCCGCTCACCGGCAGGGTGCCGCCCTTGGCGGTCACGACCAGCCGGGTCCAGTACTCCCCGTCCTTGAGCCCGGCCGGCGGCCGCCCCAGCAGCCGCACCGTTTGCCGTTCCCGCGGGGCCAGCGTCAGCCGGCGGGGAAAGGCTTCGACCCAACCGGTCGCCGAAGGTTGAGTGGAGTCGGTCGTTTCCGGGGTAAAGAGCAGAAATTCGCCCACCGAGTCCGTCACCGGGTAGCCGAACATGGTTCCGATGGTGACCTCGATCGGATCGTTGCCGGGGTTGTACACCGTAACCGAGCCGCTGCGGGTGCGGTGATCCATCACCAGGTAGTGCGGTGCAACCAGGACCCCCTGCGCCGGGAGGAGGCGGGGAAGCAGCGTCAGGCCGAGCAGAATCGCGAAACGTCGCATGTCAGAGAACCGTGATGGTCAGGGTGACGGTATTGGTGTAGTTCCCGGTGGTCTGGGCCGCGGTCGGGCTCACCCGCCCGCCGAGGAAGACCCAGATCCGGTTGCTCGAGACGATATTGTACGTCTGCGCCTGGTTGGGATTGAACGTGACCGGCACGCTCGTCGGCCCCTGACCCAGCGCGATGCCGTCCGTGTTGTTGAAGCTGATCGTCAGCTGCGCGCCGGCGGGGCCGTTCAGACGGGTGGGCAAGGTGAGCTGCAGCCGAATCCGGCTGCCGATCGGGACGATGAACTCGAACTGGCCGCTCCTCGTCGGGTCGCTGGGGCTGATGCTGCTCGGCACCCCGCGAATGAC
>JBDTTZ010000339.1:0-5010 GCA_040008015.1 Gemmatimonadota bacterium | reverse complement strand
GGCGGGTCATCGCCGAGAACGTTCCCGGTTACTCGGTCAAGCTGTTCGCCTCCTCTCTCGACTCGCTGCGCTCGCTGCTCCAGGTCTTCACCGGCATCGTCCCCATTGATTCCTTTCAGGTCGAAGAAGTACTCCAGCGCTACCGCGCGTCGCCGTTCCAGCCCGCGCTGGTTCTGGGCGACGCGTCGTTCGTCGTCGTCGCCCGGCTGGAAGAGCATCGGGGCGCCTTGCCCGGGCTGGTTATCCAGGCTGAACCCAAGCGGCAATACCCCGATAGCAGCGCCGTCGCCCACGTGGTGGGATATGTCGGGGAAGTCACCGAGAACGATCTGAGCCAGAACAAGTTCCCCGGCGCCGTCGTGGGAGGGATCGTGGGCCGGGCGGGACTGGAGCAGGAGTACGACTCCATTCTGCGGGGGACGCCCGGAACCCGATACATCGAGGTGGACAACCGGGGGCGGATGGTACTGGAGGAAGGCGCGGCGCCTACGCTTCCCCCGGTGGCCGGCCGCGCCATCCGCACTACGATCGACCTGCCGCTCCAGGAGTTCATCGACAGCATCTGGCCCCCGGGCGTCCGCGGCGCCGTGGTCGCGATGACGCCCGGGGGCGAGGTGCTGGCGATGTACTCCGCGCCCAGCTTCGATCCCAACGACTTCATCGGCGGAATTTCCGGCGCGCGCTGGAGGCAATTGACTACCGATCCCGCCACGCCACTGCTCAATCGCGCGATCCAGGCCCGCTACCCGCCGGGGTCTCCCTTCAAGCTCGCGATGTCCGTCATCGGCCTGAAAAAAGGCGTGATCACCATCAATTCCCACATGCCGATCCCCTGCCGGGGCGGGCTGCAGTTCGGGAACCGGTATTTCCGTTGCTGGAAAAAGGTGGGGCACGGCTCGCTGGATCTCCTCGGAGCCATCGCGCAGAGCTGCGATGTCTACTTCTACCAGCTGGGTCTCCGGCTTCAGCTGCCCACCATCCTGGAGGAGGGGATCCGGCTTGGCTTTGAGGATCGCACCGGGATCGACCTGGGCTCGGAAATCGCGCCCATCTTTCCATCGTCCACCGCGTACTTTGATCGTCGTTACGGCCCCCGGGGATGGACCGCCGGATCCACCACGCTCAACTTCGCGATCGGGCAGGGTGAGAACACCCAAAGCGTGATCGGGATGACCCGGTTCTACCAGGGACTGGCCAACGGGGGTATCGAAGTCACTCCCTACCTGGTGCAACCGTCCAAGCAAGTGGTGCGAAACTTCGGTCTCACCGAGGGCCAGGCGCTGGACCTGCGCCGCGCGCTGATCCAGGTCGTCATGGCCGGTACCGCGTCGCGCAGCCGCCAACTGGAGTTCCAGCTCGCGGGCAAGACGGGTACGGCCCAGAATACGAGCGGCAAGGACCATGGCTGGTTCCTCGGCTTTGCGCCGGCCGAGCAGCCGAAGATCGTTATCGGCATGGTGATGGAATCGCTCGAAGGCGGGCATGGTGGCGCGCTGGTCGCGCCGTACGTCGGACGGATCGCCCGGTACTTCCTGGTCGGCCCCGACAGCACCCTGAAGGTTCCGCTCCGAGTGCTGGTGCCCGAGGATTCGGCGCCGCGGCCACTCGAGCTCCGCACCGACAGTGGAATGCCGGCGCCCAGCCTTGAACCGGCCGTCCCGCCGGTGGCAGGACACCGCCGGTGAGGGGCCTCACGATCGACCGGACGCTGGTCGTCGCGATCCTCCTGCTGATCATCTTCGGGGTGCTGAATCTCTATTCCGCGGGGCAGACCGACGTGCCGACCCAGGCTACCGGCGTGTGGCAGCGGCAGCTGGTGTGGCTGCTGATCGGCGGGGTCGCCGGCTACCTCATATTCCGCACCAGTCCCCGGATCCTGGAGTGGGCCGCGCCCTGGGTGTACGCCTTTGCGCTCCTGCTGCTGCTGGTCACGCTGGTGATCGGTACCGGGCAGGGAACCGCGGCTTCCACCAAGAGCTGGATATCCATCGGGGGCCACCAGCTGGGGCAGCCGGCCGAGCTGGCCAAGATCGCCGTGGTGCTGATGCTCGCGCGGTATCTCTCCAGCCGGCGCGAGGCACCGATCAGCATGCGGGAGCTGATCGTGCCCTGCCTGATCGCGGGCGTGCCTTTCCTCCTGGTCCTGAAGCAGCCCGACCTGGGCAGCGCGCTGGTGTTCATCGGTATTCTCTTCGCCATGCTTTTCTGGGCCGGTGTTCGGCCTTACCTGCTGGTCCTTCTCGCATCGCCGGTCGTGAGCCTGCTGGCCGCCTTTACCACCCCGAGCTGGGTTGCCTGGATGGTACTGCTCACCGGGTTGCTGCTGATCTGGCGGCCCTTCGTGTTCGAGGCGGTCTTCGTCTGGATCGTCAACGCCGGCATGGGCTTCATCGCGATGCCGTTGTGGAACCGGCTGGCGCCTTACCAGCAGAACCGGCTCCTGACCTTTCTCAATCCCGAGATCGATCCACAGGCAGCCGGATACCACGCCATCCAGTCCAAGGTGGCAATCGGGTCAGGTGGGCTGCTGGGCAACGGTTGGCTGGAAGGGCCTCAGAAACGGCTGGCCTTTCTGCCCACTCCCAGCACCGATTTCGCTTTTACGGTCGTGGGAGAGGAGCTGGGGTTCGTCGGCGTCGCCGTCGCACTTATCCTCTTTCTCGTGGTGTTCCTCAGCATGGTCCGGATCGCGCGACGGGCCTCGGACCCCTTCAGCAGTCTCCTGGTATTCGGCATCGTCGGCATGCTGTTCACCCACGTTTGGGAAAACGTCGGCATGACGGTGAACATCATGCCGATTACCGGCATTCCGCTGCCCTTTTTCTCGTATGGCGGGTCGTTCCTGCTGGCCTGCGCTTTGGGGCTGGGGATGGTGCTCCGGGTTGCCTGGGACTCGAGGATGTCCGGCTATACTGAGGGATGACAACGACTTAGCTGTCAAGGTCTGGCGCAGGTTGGGTGGCCCTGCAACATTTGTAAGACCTTTCTTCCCTTACAAAGAGCCTATGGCCCGTATGGCGTGGTTTAAGAAAGAGCGGAAACCCCGCACGTCCCGGCGCGAACGGTTGGAGATTCCGCCGGATGCGTGGGAAAAGTGCGAGAAGTGCGGCCACATAGATATTCGAGAACGCTTCGAAAAAGCCCTCAATGTCTGCCCCGAATGTGGGGACCACCGGCGGTTCTCCGCCGAGGAATACATCGAGCTGATGAGCGACGCCGGCACCTGGCGGGAGCTCTTCGGCAACCTCCGCTCCACCGATCCGCTCCATTTCGAGAATTACGCCACCCGGCTCGAGTCCGCGGCCAAGAAGGGTGGCCATGCCGACGCGATCTACACCGGCAGCGCGCGCCTGGAAGGCATCCCGTACAACCTGGGCGTGATGAACTTCTCCTTCATGGGCGGCTCCATGGGGGCAGTCGTGGGTGAGAAAATCGCCCGGCTGGCCCGCCGCTCGGCCGAAAAGCGGCTGCCGCTGGTCCTGATCAGCACCTCGGGCGGCGCCCGAATGCAGGAGGGGGTGCTCTCCCTGATGCAGATGGCCAAGACCTCGGCCATGATCGCCCAGCTCTATCGTCTCGCCATTCCGTACATTTCTATCCTCACCAATCCGACCACCGGCGGCGTCTCGGCTTCCTTCGCCATGCAGGGTGACTCCATCCTGGCCGAACCGGGCGCGGTGATCGGGTTCGCCGGGCAGCGGGTCATCAAGCAGACCATCGGGCAGGATCTGCCTGAAGGATTCCAGACTTCCGAGTTCCTGCTGGAGCACGGCCAGATCGACGACGTGGTGCCCCGGGCATCGCTCCGGGACACCACGGCGCGCCTGATTCGCCACATGCAGGGTGAGAAGCCCCTGGAAGAACCGGAATGATTGGTTGGCGGGCGGGTCTGAGACCCGCCCCATTATTTTCCCCACGATGCTCACCTACCCCCAAGCCCTCGACTTCCTCTATCCCCGCACCACCGCCATCAAGTTCGGGCTGGATACCACCCGCGCGTTGCTGGCCGAGTTGGGTGATCCTCATCGGCATTACCCCATTGTCCATGTCGCGGGCACTAATGGCAAAGGCAGCGTCGTCACCCTGGTCGCGGCCGCGCTGGAGGAGTCGGGATGGCGGGTGGGCCTCTACACCTCGCCCCACCTGGTCTCGTTCCGGGAGCGCATCCGGGTCCACCAGTCACCGATTACCGAGGAGGCGGTGGCGATGTGGGCCAGCCGGCTGGAGCCGCTGATCCGGGACCTGGGCGCCACCTTCTTCGAGGCGACGACGACGATGGCGTTCGCCGATTTCGCCGCTCGCAACGTGGATATCGCCGTCGTGGAGGTGGGGCTCGGCGGCAGGCTGGACAGCACCAACGTGGTGCTACCGCTGGTGAGCGGGGTGACCCGGATCGCGCGCGACCACATGAAGTACCTGGGGGACTCGCTCGAGGCCATTGCCCGGGAAAAGGCCGGTATCGCCAAGCCGGGAGCGCCGTTTGTGATCGGCGAAGCCGACCCGGGCCTGGTGCGGGTGCTGGAGGCGGAGGCGGTGCGCGTCGCGTCCGCGCCGGATGGCCGCCGTCCCATCATCATTCGGGTTCCCCCGGCCGCGGAATGGACCGCCCCGCTCGGGCTCGGTGGCCCCCACCAGCGGCGCAACGCGGCGGTTGCCAGGGCGATCCTGGCCGCGCTCCCCAAGCCCTGGCACCCCGCGCCCGATGCGATCGCCCGAGGCTTCGCGGCAGCCAGCGTTCCCGGCCGCTTTGACCGGCGGGGCAAGTGGGTGTTCGACGTTGCCCACAATCCGGATGGAATGCGGGCCCTGGTGGCTGCACTGGGAGCCGCCAACCTGCCGCGTCCGATCCACGCCCTGGTTTCCATCCTCGGAGACAAGGAGTGGCCCGACATGCTGGTCGCGCTGGACGCCGCCATTGACCACGGGGTGCTCACCCGGGCGCCCACCGCCGAGAGCCGGGGCTGGGACCTCCAGTGGCTGGACCAGTGGCTGCGCCGCTCCGACCGGCCG
>JBDTTZ010000338.1:0-2478 GCA_040008015.1 Gemmatimonadota bacterium | reverse complement strand
GCCGAAAGCCGGTCGCATCCATCGGCCGAGCTGGAGGAGTACCTGAAGACGGTTCGGGTCGGAAGCCGGGTCCAGGCGGGCAGCTCGCTCAAGTTCTGCTGGGTGGCGGAGGGCAAGGCGGATATCTACCCCAGGCTGGGACCCACGATGGAATGGGACGTCGCGGCCGGGGACTGCATCTTCCGCAACTCCGCCGTGGTCGGCCGCCGGGCCTCCACCCTGGTGTATAACCAGCCGGAACTTCGGAACCCGGGCTTTGTTATAGGCATGGATGACGCGGGCCGTGATCAGCGGAGCGGCCAGGGCGCGGTGGTCTGGTTTACCGGGCTCTCCGGCAGCGGAAAGAGCACCATCGCGGCCCGGGTCGTCGAGGAGCTGAAACGCCAGGGCCTGCCGGTTGAATACCTCGATGGCGACAACATCCGGGACATTTTTCCCGCCACCGGCTTCACCCGCCCGGAGCGGGATGCTCACATCCGGCGGGTGGGATGGGTCGCCAGCCGGCTCGAGGCTCACGGTGTCATCGCGGTGACCTCGCTGGTATCGCCCTACCGGGATTCGCGGGATTTTGTGCGGGGACTGAGCCGGAACTTTATCGAGATCTACATCTCGACCCCGTATGAGGAATGTGAGAAGCGGGACATCAAGGGCCTCTACGCCAGGGCGCGGCGCGGAGAGATCAGGAATTTCACGGGGCTGGACGATCCCTACGAGCCGCCCGTCAACCCGACACTGGTGATCGACACCAGGGAAGTCCCGGTCGACACGGCGGTGCGGCAGGTGCTGGGGTTACTGGGAACCAGGGGGGCAAGAGTACCGGGCGGTGACAGTGGTTCGTGACACCGCTGCGCGGTCGATCGCGAAGACGGTTTCCTGGCGGATCATCGCCACCCTGACGACCTCGATTATCGTCTGGGCGCTGACTCACAAAATGGAGTTCGCGCTCCTGGTTGGCGGTCTCGACACCTCGCTCAAACTGGTCTTTTATTTCTTTCACGAGCGGCTGTGGGACCGACTGAAGTTCGGCAAGAAGCCGGTGAAACCGGCGGTCCTCTGGTTTACCGGACTGTCAAAATCCGGCAAGACGGCGATATCCCGGCAGGTGGCTCAGGAGCTGACCCGGCGCAACGTGAAAGTGGAATACCTGAATGGCGAGACCATTCGGGATCTCTTCCCGGAGACCGGGTTCACTCCGGAGGAGCGGGACGAGCACATCAAGCGGGTCGGATACCTCGCGAGCCGGCTGGAGAAGAACGGGGTGTTTGTCGTGGCGTCGTTCGTCTCCCCCTCGGCGAAAGCCCGGGACTTTGTTCGACGACTGTGTGAGACCTTCATCGAGGTTCACGTGGCCACCCCGCTGGAGGAGTGCGAGAAGCGGGACCAGACCCAGCTTTATGCCCGGGCCCGGCGCGGCGAACTGCACCACGTGGTTGGGATCGACGAGCCGTACGAGGTGCCGGGCACGCCCGACTTGAAGTTCGATTTGCGCACCGATTCACCGGAGCAGGCCAGTGGGCAGCTGATGCAGCGGCTGAGCCCGCACTTCTAGTAGACGGCAGGAGGGCAGGACGGGGCAGCCGCCTGTACCGGGGCAACAATTTCACCGGATGTGGAACATGGATCACCTGGAACAACTCGAAAACAAGAGCGTGCACATCCTGCGGGAAGCGTACGCCAATTTCAAGCAGCTCGGCATGCTGTGGTCGATCGGCAAGGACAGCACGGTGCTGCTCTGGCTGGCGCGGAAGGCATTCTACGGTCACGTGCCATTTCCGCTGATCCACATCGACACCTCCTTCAAGATCCCGGAGATGATCCAGTACCGGGACCGGCTGGCGGCGGAGTGGAACCTGAACCTGATCTACGGGGAGAACCGGGGGGCGCTGGACGAAAAGCGCACCTTCCCTGACGGGGCGGTGGACCGGATTACCTGCTGCGGCCTGCTCAAGACCGAGGCGCTCAAGCGCACCCTGAGCGGTGAGTGGCCCCGCTATCGCTTCAACCACGCGAAGAAGGGCTACGAGCGGGATACCAACACCGAGCCGTTTACCGGGGTGATCGTGGGGGCCCGGGCGGACGAGGAGGGCAGCCGCTCCAAGGAGCGCTACTTCTCGCCCCGCAACAACCAGAACCTGTGGGACGTGGGCGACCAGCCGCCGGAGTTCTGGAACCAGTACAAGACCGACTTCGCCCCTGGCACCCACGTGCGGATTCACCCGCTCCTGGACTGGACCGAGCTCAACATCTGGGAATACATCGAGCGGGAGAGCATCCCTACCGTGTCGCTCTACTACGACAAGGGCGAGGGCAAGCGCTATCGGTCGCTGGGTTGCGGCACCTGCACCACCATGGTGGATTCGCCGGCCAGGAACGTCGGCGAGATCATCGTCGAGCTCAAGACCGGGAAGTTCGCCAATATCGCGGAGCGGGCCGGCCGGGCGCAGGACAAGGACGATGGCGGCGGGCTGGAGACGTTGA
>JBDTTZ010000337.1:0-3346 GCA_040008015.1 Gemmatimonadota bacterium | reverse complement strand
AGCGCTTCCTGGTCAAAATGCCTATCCTGGAGCACTCGGCGCGGTCCATTCGCACCGTGCTGAACGGATTCGGTTCCGCGAGGAAGCCCCGGTGAGCACCTCCCGCCTTGCCGCCGCGCTCGCCGACCGCTACCGCATCGAGCGGGAGCTGGGCGCCGGCGGCATGGCCACGGTCTATCTCGCGGAAGACCTGAAGCACCACCGCCAGGTCGCCATCAAGGTGCTGCGACCGGAGCTGGCCGCGGTGATCGGCGCCGAGCGATTCCTTTCTGAAATCCGGACGACGGCGAACCTGCAGCACCCGCACATCCTGCCCCTGTTCGACAGTGGCGAGGCGGATTCCTTCCTGTTCTATGTGATGCCCTTCGTGGAAGGGGAATCGCTACGCGACCGGCTCACCCGCGAAAAGCAGCTCCCGATTAGCGACGCCGTCCGGATCGCGACGGAGGTTGCCGGCGCGCTGGACTACGCGCACCGCCACGGCGTCATCCATCGCGACATCAAGCCGGAAAACGTCCTGCTGCACGATGGCCGGGCGCTGGTCGCCGATTTCGGGATCGCGCTGGCCGCGAGCAAGGCCGGCGGCAGCCGGATGACCGAAACCGGCATGAGCCTCGGCACCCCGCACTATATGAGTCCGGAGCAGGCGATGGGGGAACGGGAAATCACCGCCCGTTCCGACGTCTACGCCCTCGGCTGCGTGACCTACGAGATGCTGAGCGGCGAACCGCCGTTCAGCGGCCCCACCGCCCAGTCCATCGTGGCCAAAGTGCTGACCGAAGTGCCGCGGGGGTTGCTCGCCAAGCGGCACACCGTTCCGCTCCATGTCGAGGCGGCGGTACTCAACGCGCTGGAGAAACTGCCGGCCGATCGCTTCGCTACCGCCCATGAATTCGCGGAGGCGCTGGCCAATCCTTCACTGATATCGAGGACGTCCGTGAGTGCCGCCGGCCGGGTGGTCGGGCGGCCGGGGAACCCACGGTTCATAGCGATCCTCGCAATCGGCGGACTCCTGCTGGCAGCGGGGGGCGTGGTGGCTGGTCGCCGATTGAGCGCCGTCCCGGTGGAAACCCTCGCCTTCCAGATTCTGCCGGGTCCCGACCACCGCCTCGCCCAGCCCAGCGCAGCCAACTTGGCGATGTCTCCTGATGGTCGCGCCATCGTGTATGCCGGACAAGGCTCCCGGGGCCGCGGCCTCTACCTCCGCCGGCTGGGTGATTTCAAGTCCGTCGCGCTCGCCGGCACCGAGGGTCGCCTGTATGGCGACCCGGTATTCTCGGCGGACGGCGAATCCGTGATCTGGGGCGAGGACAACGCCGCCATCAACCGGTCGCCGGTCAACGGCGGTGCCGCCACCCAGGTCACGGCGAGTTCGATCTGTTGCACCCTGACCACGACGGCCGATGGCGGCGTGCTGGTCATGACGAGCCGCGGCCTGGAACTGGTGCCCGCCACGGGACCGGCCACGGTCCTTGCGGCGCTTCCCCCGGGAACGGCAGCGGTGCTGCTTCCGGGATCCCGGTTCATCATCTACACCGGCAGCGTCGCCCGGCGGGTCGAGGTCATGGACCTCAAGACCGGCCACTCGGAACCGGTCGAGGGCCTCCCGGCCGGAGTGGATGACCTGGAGTGGGCGGATGGATGGTTGCTGTATCAGGCCGGGACGATCTTGTCGGCCGTGCGGTTCGATGTCGGCCGCCGCCGGGTTCGCGGCCAGCCGGTCGTGCTGGTGCCCAACGCCCGGCTGGGGGCCAGCGGTGGTTTTCGCGAAAGCCAGAGCGCGATCGGGGGCAGGACTCTGGCTTTTGTTCCGGCGGCCGGCAACAACAGGATCGCCCTGGTGGACCGCTTGGGTCGGGAAACGCTGCTGCCGGATACTACCGGGGTGTTCCACCGCCCGAAGTTTTCGCCGGACGGTCACCAAATCTCCGTGGATATTACCCGCTCGGACTCGCGGGATGTGTGGGTGTACGACTTCGATCAGCGCACCATGACCCGGGTGACTTTCGACCCCAACGGCCACGATGCCATCTGGGCGCCGGACGGGCGCAGTATTTTCTACAATGCGGCGATCGCAGACACCGTGAATGCCCTGCTGACCCGCCGGATCGACGGCAGCGGCACGGCGGATACCGTCGCGCGGGACCCGGAATTCAACTCACCGGAGGCGCTGACTGTGGACGGTCGGTCCGTCGTGAGTTATGCGCTCACCGTCACCAAGCAGGACGCCTGGCTGGTGGACCGCGCCACCGGGGCCCATCGCGTGTTGCTCGGTGGTGCCTACGACGAGACCGGCCTTTCGCTCTCCCACGACGGGCGCTGGCTGGCCTGGGCCTCCAATGAGTCGGGTCGGTACGAGATCTACGTCAGGGCGCTGGAAGGCGGGCCCCGAGTCCAGGTGTCCACCGGTGGGGGGCGGGAGGCGGTCTGGAATCCCCGCGGCGGCGAACTCTTCTATCGGGTGCAGACGGCGAGTGGAGCCTCGCTGGTGTCGGCGCGGTTGTCCACCACGCCGCTGCGAGTGCTGTCGCGGGACACCCTGTTCGCGATCCCCGACTACGAAGAAGCCGACCCTCACGCCAATTATGACGTGAGCCCGGATGGGACCCGGTTCGTCTTCATTCGCCAGCTGATGCCGAACGAGATCCGGGTGATCCGCAACTGGCAAACGTTGCTCGAGCGCCACTAGGATGACCGGTCCCGGCTCAAGCCTCACGTCGGCCCTCGCCGACCGCTACCGGATCGAGCGGGAGCTGGGGCAGGGTGGCATGGCCACGGTCTATCTCGCGGAAGACCTGAAGCACCACCGCCAGGTCGCCATCAAGGTGCTGCGGCCCGAGCTCACGGCGGCGGTGGGCGCCGACCGCTTCCTCCGGGAGATCGAGACCACCGCCAACCTCCGGCATCCCCATATCCTTCCATTATATGACAGCGGGGAAGTGGGGAAGCAGGGAAGCGAGGGAGGACCGTTTCTGTATTACGTGATGCCCTACGTGGAAGGTGAATCCCTCCGCGACCGGCTGAACCGCGACAAACAGCTCCCGCTCGACGAGGCGCTGCGTCTCACCGGCGAAGTGGCCGGCGCACTGAGCTATGCCCACGAGCGGGGCGTCATCCACCGCGATATCAAGCCGGAGAACATCCTGCTGGAGCGGGGAAGCGCGGTCGTCGCCGATTTCGGCATCGCCCGCGCCATGACCTCGGCGGGCGGAGAGAACCTCACCCAGACCGGAATGGCGATCGGCACTCCGGCCTACATGAGCACCGAGCAGGCCAGCGGAGATGTGGTGGACCACCGGAGCGACATGTACAGTCTGGCGAGCGTGCTGTACGAGATGCTGGCCGG
>JBDTTZ010000336.1:0-19959 GCA_040008015.1 Gemmatimonadota bacterium | reverse complement strand
GGATCAGCCGTACCGGCACCACCGCGAAATCCGCGGCGACGATCTCGACCGGGGTCGTCGCAGCGAGACCGCCGGGAAGGCTGGCCTGCACGATGGCGTGGCCGGCGACGAGTCCGACGACGTTGCCGTCTCCATCCACCGCGGCCGTCTCCGGTGTAAGCGACTTCCAGGTGACCCGGGAGACTTCCACCGCCGATCCATCATCACGAAAACCCCGAACCGTGAGCCGCCGGTTCTCGGAGGGGATCAGGTACACCGGGGTTGGATCGATGGTCAGCATGGTGGGCGGCGGCCCCGTGGGTGTCACCGAAGAGCCGGGGTCCGTGGGGCGTACCTCAGAGGCCCCGCCAGCTCCTACCGTGACGGCAACGTTGAAGAACTTCTGGCCCGACACCACTCGCACGATGGCCGCTCCGGCCTTGAGCCCGATGACCACACCATCAGACTGGGCCTGGGCCACGGTAGCGTTGTTGGATGCGTAGGTGAAACGGGCGGTGGGAATGAGGTTGCCGCCCGGATCGAACGCGGCGGCAAAGAGGGCCTGCTTCTGTCCCACCTTGAGCATGAGCGCTTCGGGGGTCACCTGCACTTCCGAGACGTTCTGGGCGAGGGCGGTGGAGGCACCGATGCCCAGGCCGAACAAGACGGACAGGAGGATTCGCACAGTCTCACCCCGGTTTGGGATCACGGAAGCCATTGGAATGTAATGTCTTAACCTGCGCTGCCAATACCCCGTTCAAGCTGGTGCGGATTCCCGTCTTGCAGAAGATTTGAAGATGTGCAACTTATACTCAAAGTGACGGGTCTGAGACCCGCCCTTATGTGACAACACGGGCGCTCTTCCAGCGCCATGGGTACCCGCGGCGGGTCGCGCCGCTCATTGCTTGTCAGGGGGCAACGATGGTCGAGCTGAACGAGGAGATGGGCTGGTCAGGTGCTGGTTGGATGGATCCCTCCCCGATGGCGCCCCAACCGGAACCGATCGTTCCTCCGTTGATGCCATCCACACCGGAGCCCAGAGCGGCCAGCAAGGCAGCCCCCAGGAAAAAGGCGGGGAAGAAAAAGGCCAAGAAAGCCGCCAAGAAATCGGCGAAAAAGGCCAAGGGCAAGAAGGCCACCAAGAAGAAGGCCGCCAGGAAGAAAGGCTCCAAGAAGAAAGGCGGAGGCAAGAAGAAGGGTGGCAAGAAGAAAGGTGGAAAGAAGAAGGGCGGCAAGAAGAAGCGGTAGGGGCGCACCATCGGGGGCGGGTCGCGGACCCGCCCCTTTCACCTTTCTCCCCTCCTACCCCGGTCTGTTTCATGTCATTCCGCTGGTTTCTAGCGACCATGGCGCTGTCGGCCTGCGCCGCCCCATCTCCTTCTCCCGGCCCGCCAACCATGGACCCCGGCCGGCTGGTGCCGGACTTCCAGGCGCAATTCACCCAGGAGGCAGCGGCCTGGAATCGCGGGGACCTGGACACATTCATGGGAGACTACGCGCCGGGCGATCTCCCGACCTACATGGCCGGCGGCCACCTGCTCCGGGGTTTCGACGAGATTCGGAACTACTACGCGCCGAGGTTCGCGCCCGGCGCCCGGCGCGACAGCCTCAGGTACGAGGAGTTCCAGGTTCGCCCCCTTACCGACCGATATGTTCTGCTGACGGCACGCTACATTCTTTACCATGGTGGTTCCACCACCGCGAGCGGACCCTTCACCCTGCTGATGGAGCGCCGGCCCGAGGGCTGGAAGATCCTTCATGACCATTCGTCGAGCGACTAGCGCGATCCTCCTGGCCCTGGCGGCGACACTCGCCTCCTGCGGCGAGCGGGAGAAAGACCGGCTGGCCCTGGTCGGCGGCAACGTCATTGATGTGGGTGACGGGTCGGTGATGCACAATGCGGTCGTGGTGATCTACAAGGGCCACGTCGAGACGGTCGCCTCCGCGGATGGCTTCAAGATTCCCAAGAGCGCCGTCGTCCTCGACGTGAGCGGGCGCTATCTGATCCCCGGGCTGATCGATGCCCATGCCCATGTGAAGCACTGGGCCCTGCCGCGCTACATCGCCTACGGGGTGACCACGGTCCGCGATATCCACGGCACCGAAGACTCGGTCAATGCACTGCGAGACGAGGTAAACCTCGGCGCCATCCCCGGTCCCCGGATGTTCGTCGCCGGCGCGATGATCGACGGCTCTCCCGCGACCTTCGCCGATGCCGGCGTGGCGAGGACGGCGGACGAGGGCCGCCGCCTGGTCGACCAGCGGGCTCTCAGCAAGGCCGACCTGGTGAGCGTGTACACCCGGATTACTCCCGAGCTGTTGCGTCCCATCGTGGAGGAAGCGGGGACGTTGAGTCTCTCGGTGACCGGTCACCTGGGTCTCACCGACGCCCTGACGGCGGCATCGATGGGGATCCGGAGTATCGATCACCTGAGCGGGGTCCCCGAGGCCGCCGCGGCAAGCCCGACGCCGTTCTACCAAGCCCACGGCCGCTCGTTCTTCGATGGCTGGAATTATTTCGAGAAGAGCTGGGCCCGGCTCGACTCGGCCGACCTGTCGCGGGTGGCGCAGGCACTGGCCGCCCGGAAGGTGTACTTGGTCCCCACCCTGGTTCTTCACGAGGCGTTCAGCCGGCTCGACGATCCCGCGGTCATGACGGGCCCCGACCTTGCCGCGGTGCCCGATACTGAAAAACTGCGCTGGAACGTGGCCGACCTGATCCTCCGCGCGGGCTGGACCCCGACCGATTTCGAGGCATTCCGGAACTCGCGGTCCAACCAGGACCTGTTCATCCGTGAATTCCGCGGTGCTGGTGGCGTCCTGGTGACCGGCACCGATGCCTCGAACCAGATGCTGGTGCCCGGCCTGAGCGAGCACCGGGAGCTGGAGCTGCTGGTGCGCGCGGGCCTCACGCCGAAAGACGCGCTTCTCGCCGCGACCCGGAACGCGGCGGCACTCCTGGGAGCCGATTCGCTGGGGAGAATCGCCCCGGGGAAAGTGGCGGATATCGTCATCCTGTTGGACAATCCGCTGGCCGACATCAGCAACACCCAGAAGATCGACCGGGTCATCCTGCGAGGACTGGTGTACAGCGCGGACTCCATCCGCACCAACTGGTAGCCGGTGAGCCTGGCCTGGCTGGCGGCGGGTTTTGCGGCCGTCGCCGCGTGGTTCCTGGGTTTCGAGTTGATCGAGCGCCGGCTGGTGGGCGAGCCGGGTCCCGGCTTCCGGGCACCCTGGCCGACTTACCTGGCCGACGCTCTCCTGTTTACCCTCTTTGCCTCGCTCTGGTTCGCCAGCCTCGGGCACGGCGGGTGGGTGCTGCTGTTTCTCCTGCTGGGATTGCTGCTGGAGGGAGCTGCCCGTTACCGGGACCAGCCGACCGGGTTCGATCGGAGCAGAATCAAGCGAATGTTTTTGGGAACGATTCGAGTTGTCGTAGCAGGCGCCCTGCTCTCCTTGATTCTGTAAGACGCTACCGCTTCAGCGCAGATCCGCGTTGAAAGCGCCTCACCTTACCGGGGATTGTCTTTCAAATGCCCTCGATGTTCGAACCTGCCACCTATCAGGAATTCATCTCACGCATCGATCAGTTGACACCGCTGTCTCAGCGGCAGTGGGGCCGGATGTCGGTGCAGCAGATGGTCTGTCATCTGAGCGACGCGCTCAAGGGAACGCTGGGCGAGATACCGTCCACCTTCAAGCCGAACTTCCTCGCCTCACGGCTGGGGCACTTCATCATCCTGAACGCGCCGATCCCCAAGGGGAAAGCTTCCACGGTTCCTGAATTCCAGCAGACCCAGCCGGGAGACTGGACCCGCGACGTCGCCACCTTGAAGGGATACCTGGAACGGGCCGTAGCCCGGGCCAGGACAGCGGACGCGGTCTGGGGGATTCATCCCAGGTTCGGCAAGCTTACCCGCGAAGAGTGGGGTAAATTACTGGCCCGCCACATGGATCATCACCTGCGACAATTCGGCGTCTGACGTGACGACACCTCCGGTCCGACTCACCTCGCTCTCTCACGGCGCCGGTTGCGCCTGCAAGCTCGGCTTTGCCGAGCTGGGCCAGGTCTTGCGCCATCTGCCAAGCATCGTGAACCCCGATGTGCTGGTGGATGCCGCCAGCCGGGACGATGCCGCCGTCTACCGGCTGAGCGACGACCGGGCGCTGATTGCCACGGTGGATTTCTTCACCCCCATCGTGGACGACGCCCGGTCCTGGGGCGCGATCGCGGCGGCCAACGCCATCAGCGACGTCTACGCCATGGGCGGCACACCGCTCTTCTCGCTCAACCTGGTGGGCTGGCCCCGGGGGAAGCTGCCGTGGGAACTGCTGGGCGAAGTCATCGCGGGGGCAGCCGACGTCGCGGCCAGGGCACACTGCCTGATGCTGGGTGGCCACTCGGTGGACGATCCCGAGCCCAAGTTCGGCATGTGCGTGATCGGCGATGCCCATCCGGACCGGCTGCTCACCAACAGCGCCGCCCGACCCGGGGACCGACTGGTCCTCACCAAGCCGCTGGGCACCGGCATTCTTACCACCGCGGTCAAGCGGGACGTGATCGACGCCGCCACCATCGCTCCCGCGATTGAATCCATGGTGACATTGAATGACGGGGCGATGCGCGCGGCCCTGGCCAGCGGAGTAAAGGCGGCGACCGACGTGACCGGCTTCGGACTGCTGGGACACCTGGGTAACATCCTCAACTCCAGCCAGGTGGGCGCCACCCTCTATTTCGACGCGATGCCGTTGCTGCCGTCGGCCCTGGACCTGGCCGGGCGCGGCGTGATTCCGGGGGGTACCGAACGCAACCTGGCCGCGGCCGCATCGGTGGTGTGGGATGACACGCTGACCGCGGCCGAGCGTTACCTGATGGTGGACGCCCAGACCTCGGGCGGACTGCTGCTCGCGGTGGCCCCGGCGCGGCTCGACCATCTCCTCACCAGGCTTAAAGAAGAGAAAACTCTTGCCGCCGCCGTGATTGGAACATTCACCGGGAAGGAATCCGGGGTTCGCGTTGAAAAAGTGAGACAGTGGGGGGCCGGAGAGCAGGCGGGAAAGAGCTGACGATGCCCAAGTACAACTGGACAGTGCAACGGGTGGACCAGCTCGAGCGGGCGATCCGGGACCAGAGTCGGGTCGCCGTGAACCGCCGGGGCACCGAATTCGTGGTCATCGCGCTCCGCCTGGCCAGCGTGCTCCAGCGCGACGCGTTCGTCGGACGGCATCCCATGACCGGGGACGAGGTGACGTTCATTCTGGACGAGCTGGAGAGTTTCCAGGTCGTTCAGTGACTCCAGGCCGCCGCAGGGCTATGTAGGTCACAGACAAATCCCGCCGGTGTCACAAGATTGACACTGCACCACCGCCATTCTAAGTCCTTCCGGGACAACCGGATAGACCCAACAACCACCTGCGCCAGGCCGTCGCAAATGCGCTTTCTCAAGCTGGTGATCGACTTCTTCACCCTCGGCTCCCGGCGTCCCATCCGGCGGCTGCTGGCCTATTACACGGTGCTGATCGGGTTCACCGTGGGGCTGCTCTACCTGTTCCCGGTGCTCGAGCGCCAGCTCTTTTCCGGGGAGCGGATCGAGCAGCTCACGTCATCGCCCCAGACGCTGCAGGACGGGCTCGCCAACCAGCAGCTCGAGACCCCGACCATCGCGCTGCCGGCCCGGGTGGAGTTGGCGATCACTACGTTCGCGGTCCTGCTCAGCGTGCTGTTCCTGATGCTGCCGGTCTCCTGGGTGTACATGACGTCCCGGCGGACCCGGGGCTACGATCAATCGATCGTGCAGACCATGATCATCCTGCCCATCGTGGTGGCGGGGATCGTGCTGATCGTGCGGAACAGCCTGGCCCTGGCCTTCAGCTTGGCGGGAATCGTGGGAGGAGTCCGCTTCCGCAACACCCTGGACGACGCCCGCGACGCGGTCTTCATCTTCCTCGCGATCGCCGTCGGGCTCTCGGCCGGAGTCCAGGCGCTGACGGTTTCGTTCCTGATTTCCCTGGTGTTCAACTTCGTGCTCCTGTTCATCTGGCGCTCGGACTTCGGGCAGAACGTGCTGGAGGCATCCGCGTCCAGCCAATGGGCCGAGCCTCTCAAGGAGCTGGCGTCCAACAAAAATGGTGCGGCGGTGCCGGACCGTGAGATCGCGATGGCGTTGACGCCCAAGAAGCTCGAAGCCCTGCAGGACAAGTTCAGCCGGGTACAGGACATCCTGGGCCCCAAGGGAAAGAAAAAGTTCGACTCCGTCCTGTTCGTGACCGCCAACGCTATTCCCGAGGCCCAGGCCAGTGTGGAAGCGGTGCTTCAACATGAGGCCAAGCGCTGGAAACTGGACGAGGTGGTGAGCAATGAGGGCAAGGCGTCGGAGCTGTATTACCTGGTGCGGCTCAAGAAGTCCGAAACCCCGGAGGGTTTTCTCACCAGCATCCGGGCCGCGGCGGGAAACCGCATCGTGAGCGCCGACCTGGACAGCGGCGAGGCGGCAGTAAAGGGTCCGAAATAACATGCCGAGATCCGTTGCTTGCATCGGGTTGTGCGCACTCGCCCTCGCGGGGTGCCGCTACAGCGGGCACAAGACCGGCGGGGTGGATTCCACCGAATTGACGGGACGGGTGACCCGGCTGGAACGGCTCCGGCACGAGACCGATTCCGCTTCCCACGATCGGCCGCTCGCCCGCTGGCTCCTGCCCGTCTCTCTCAACGAAATCTCCGGGCTGGCACTCACCGGGGACGGGCGCTTGATGGCGCACGACGACGAGCAGGGCAGCGTGTGGATTTTCGATTACCAGCGCGGCGTCCTGGTCAAGCAGTTTCATGTCGGCCACCGGCTGCAGGAGGACTTCGAGGGCATCACGATTGTCAACGATGATATCTACCTGCTGGCGAGCAACGGCCAGCTCTATCGCTTCCGGGAGGGTGCCGAGGGCGAGCAGATGCGGTACTCGAAGGAAGACACCGAGTTGGGCAAGGAGTGTGAGTTCGAGGGCGTGGCCTACGATTCCACCCGCAATGAGCTGGAGCTGGCCTGCAAGAACGTGGGCACCAAGAAGCTGAAGGACGACGTGGTGATCTACCGCTGGAACCTCGGCACGGACGGTGACCGGCTGTCGGTGCTCACGATCCCGTTGAGCCAGGTCATCACCGGGCAGAAGTGGAAGGAATTCAAACCCAGCGACATCACCGTGGATCCGGCCACCGGCAACTACGTCCTGCTCTCGTCTCAGCAGAAGGGCATCCTGGTGATCACTCCCGATGGCACCGTCGTGGCGGTGCGCTCGTTGCCGCCGGGCCACGACCAGGCGGAAGGCATCGCGATCACCCGCGACAGTATCCTGATCGTCAGCGACGAGGCGGCGCGCAATTCCGCCATGATCACCCTGTACCGCTGGCCGTGACCGGCGGGCGGCCACGCGGAGCACTCCCCTGGGTGGCGCTCCTTCTCTGGGGGTGCGGCTCGGCGGTCATCGCGGCGCCGCCCGAATCAACCCACCCCGCCGAGCCGGCGAATATCGAAAGCACCGTCTTCCTGATCGGCGATGCCGGCGCACCGGCGCCGGACGAGCCGGTGCTCAAGGCGCTGAAGCGCCAGGTCCTGGCCGATACCGCTCTCCGGGTCATCGTCTTCCTCGGTGATAACGTGTACAATCGCGGCATGCCGGACAGCTCCAACCTGTCGGCACGGCGGGAGGCTGAACGGCGGCTCCAGGCTCAAATGGCGATTGGCCTCGATACCCGGACCCCCACCTACTTCGTCCCCGGCAACCACGACTGGGGTTACATGGGCGTGGACGGCTGGGGTTCGATCCGGCGGCAGGGCGCGTATGTCGAGCAGCATGGCGAGCAATTGGTGCGGCTGCTGCCGCGCAACGGCTGCCCCGGTCCCGAAGTCGTGGACGTCGGACGCGGGACCCGGCTCATCATGCTGGATACCCAGTGGTTCGTGCACGAATACGCCAAGCCGGTTGACTCGACCTCGGGCTGCGCCACGTGGACCGCCAAAATGGTCGCCGAGTCGCTGGGGCGGGCCGTCGCCAGCCTGAAGGACTCGGTGGATACCGTGGTGACCCGGCGGGCCGTCATCCTGGGTCATCATCCGATGGATACCTCCGGCGAGCATGGCGGCTACTTCACCTGGGTGGACCAGTTCTTTCCGCTCCGTCGCTTCGCCCGCTGGCTCTGGATTCCGTTGCCCGGGATCGGCTCCCAGGAAGCGATAGCGCGCCGTGGTGGCCAGACCAACCAGGATATGGCGGGCCCCTTGTACGAGGGGATGCGCCGGGCATTGGACGAGGTGTTCAAGGACAACCCGCCGCTGGTGTTCGCCGGCGGCCATGATCACAACCTGCAGGTCCAGCGTGGCGTTCACGTGAAATGGGTGCTGGTGAGTGGAGCGGGGATTTATGGCCACCTCAACCCGGTGGGCATCAATACCAGCACCCGTTATGCCGCCGCGAAAAGCGGGTTCATGCGGCTCGATGTCCTGCGGGACGGCCGGGTCCGGCTGGGCGTCATCACGGTGGACGCGGTCGGCAAGGACGATGAAGCCTTTGCCCTTTACCTGGAGTAACGGGATGCGCCTGGCCCGGAGAGCGATGCTCGCGGTCAGTATCGGGTTGCTGGGGCAACCGGTCCGCCTCGCGCTGGCGCAGCAGGCGGACAGCGTGGTCGTGGCGGCGGAGGCGCGGTACGACGTGGGCTGGCTCCGTCGGCAATTCTTCGGGGGACATTACCGCGGCCTCTGGAAAACCCCGGTGAAATTCCCCGTCCTCGATCTCCAGCACTTCGCGGGCGGGTTGCACGCCGACAAGGTCGGGGGCGGGCTGCAGACCCGCAGCCTGCGATTCACCTCGCCCAGCGGGGACTACACCTTCCGGCCGCTGCGGAAGGACAGTATCGATTCGGCGCACAAGTATCGCAACACCATCGTTGAAGCTGTCCTGAAGGACGCCGTCGCCTCCACCCATCCCGCCGGAGCCATCCTCACCGACCCGCTGCTGTCGGCAGCAGGAGTGCTGCATCCCCATCCCCAGCTGGTCGTCATGCCGGATGATCCGGCCCTGGGAAAGTTCCGCCAGGAATTCGCCAACATGCTGGGCGCCATCGAGGAGCACCCGACGGTGCCGGACCACGGCTCCGGGTTCGCGGGCGCCGCGGAGATCATCGACAGCGACGAGCTGCTGAAGCTGATCAACCAGGACCCGGACCAGCAGATAGATGCCCGGGCATTCCTCCGGGCGCGCCTCGTGGACATGCTGGTAAACGACTGGGACCGCCACCCCGGGCAGTGGAAATGGGCCCGGGGCGGCAAGCTGGGAACTGCCTGGCAACCGATCTCGCGGGACCGCGACCGCGCCTTCGTGTCCTACAGCGGGATCCTGCCGTCCATCGCGCGGATGATGTTGAGCAACGCCACCCCGTTTCGGGGCGAGCCTCCCCGGGTCAAGGGTCTCATCTACAACAGCCTGGCCCTCGACCGCCGGCTGCTGTTGCCCCTCGAGAAAACGGCCTGGGACTCGGTGGTTCAGGAGCTGGTTCGCAATCTCAGCGACGCGGTCATCGATTCCGCGTTCGCGCGGATACCTCCGGTGTACCAGGCCCTCGAGCCGGACTTGGTACCCAAGCTGCGCCTGCGCCGGGACGGCCTGCCCCGGACCGCGACAGATTTCTTCCAGGTGGTGAACCGGGTCGCCGATATTCACGCGACCGACGCCGCGGAAGTGGCCGGGGTACGGTTGCTGGAGGACGGCACCGTGCGGGTCGAGTTGCGTAAGGCGCCGGGCGCGAAGCCGTATTTCGCGCGGCAGTTCTCGATCGCCGAGACCCGGGAGGTGCGGCTTTATCTTCACGGCGGTGACGACCGGGCAGTGGTAAGCGGGACCGCGCCCCGCAGCGTGAAGGTCCGGGTGATCGGTGGAGGGGGCAACAACGTCCTGATCGATTCCTCCAGGGTGTCCGGCCACCCCGCCGCGAGGCTCTACGACAACGGCAGAGTCAAGTCCGTAGAGTACGGCCCCGATACCCTGTTCAACCGGCGGCCCTGGGTAACCAGGTTCGGCGAGAAAGTCCCGCCGGGCCAGGATTACGGGGCGAAGGTCGCGCCGATCATCTCGCTCAGCCTCGACCGGGACGTCGGCGTGGTTCCCCGGATCGGAGTCAGCTATACGACCTTTGGGTTTTTGCGGCGTCCCTACGCGCGCCGGCTCACCCTGACGTTCGAGAACTCCACCCGCATCGGGCACAGCCGGCTCATCGCCGCCTTCGACCGGCAGCTGGAGGACTCCCGGGTCCATTGGATGGTGTCAGCCGCGGTATCCGACCTCGAGGTCATCAGCTTCCATGGACTGGGGAACGGCACTCCCGGCGGCGCTGAAAACTTCTTCGAGGTGGACCAGAGGCAGTGGAGCCTGCAACCCTCGATCGGCGTCAGGATCAGCACCAAGAACGATCTCAGCTTCGGGCCGGTGTTCAAGTACTCGACGATGAACTCCGATGCCAACACATTCGTCAACACCAGCCGGCCCTACGGCTCCGGCGACTTCGGCACGGCCGGCGTCGCCCTGCGATTCCACCTGGACGAGCGCAACGACCCGGTGTATCCCAGCCGCGGCCTCCGGGCCGAGGTGGAAGCCGCCCTGTATCCCGCCGTCTGGGACGTGCAAAGCACCTTTGGAAGCGTGCATGCCATCGCCATGGGGTATTTCAGGATTCCAGTGCCATCCCACCCGGTGCTGGCGCTCCGGGTTGGGGGCAAGAAGGTGATGGGCGACTTTCCCTTTTACGAGGCGGCGTTCCTGGGTGGCGGAGCGACGATTCACAACCTTACCTACCAGCGCTATGCCGGCGACACCGAAGTGGACGGCACCGTGGAGCTCCGCTTCCACGTGGCCAACGTGCACCTCCTTCTTCCGCTGGACGTAGGCCTGTTCCCGCTGGTGGAGACCGGCCGGGTATGGTCCAATGGCGCGTCCCCGGGCGGATGGCACTCCGCCTACGGTGGCGGTATTTGGATCGGCCTGCCGGACCCGTCGAAATCCATTTCCATCTCGGTCACCGACGGGAACCTGAACCGGTTGTTCGTGAGGGCGGGGCTGACGTTCTAGATGATAGCTGATAGATACAGCAAGTTCCCATCGGCCATCTGCCATCTGCCATCTGCCATCAGCATAGGGGCCTTTCCATGAGACCGCATGATGACAATGGCCGGCTTCCCCCTGAAGTGCGCCCCTTCCGGGTTCTCCTCATCGCGGGATCCCAGCGGCGGCAGTACGATTGCCCCGCCGCGGACTCGAAGGCCCGCACCCTCATGCTGCGCATGGCAGACCGGTTGCCCCGGGATTGGGAAGTAGACTACGAAGACCTGGGCAACGTCTGGAACCGGGAGCAGATCCGCAGCTGCAATGGCTGCGTCTCCAGCTCCGCGGCGCTCTGCGTGTGGCCCTGCAACTGTTATGAGAAACACAGCCGGGGCATGCCGGACCTGATGTGGAACCTCGACCTCTACGCCCGGCTCGACCTGGCCGACGCCTGGGCCATCATCGGGCCGGTCAACTGGTATGCTCCCACCAGCAATCTCAAGGCGATGTTCGACCGCCTGGTGTGCGCCAACGGCGGCAATCCGCGGGAGAACCTGATCGGCCACAAGGACCCGGCCCTGGCCATCGCGCTGGAGCATTCCGAACAATGGGAGGAATTGAGCCAGAATCACCTGGAGGGAAGAACCGCGGCCTTCTTCTCCTATGGAGACGGCGGCAGCGACGAGCTGGGAGAGGACGGGTTACCGAAAATCCTCAATCACCGGGACTGGTTCGACTCCGACCAGGAGCCGTTCGAAGACATGCGGGAGGCTTACCAGACCCTGGTATGGCAGTGCCGGTACAGCGGCATCGAAGTCCCCGAGACCTTGTGGCGGCACTGCGAGTTCGGCCGGGACAAGAAGTACAGCGAGAACCAGGCGGAGCACATGATCCACGAAGACGATGTGATGCAGGAGTTCGACGCCTGGACTTCGGCGTTTGCCGTTCACGTGGAGAAGAAGGGGAAGGTGCCGCCAGGACAATACCGGGCCTATGGGTACCGGCCGCCTTCTCACCTGCTGGCGGACATCAAGACCAAGTTGCGGGGCCTGCGCATGTTGCTGGGCCGGCCGATTCCCGGCACCTCGCCCGAGATCCAGCAGCGGCTCGGTCTGAACCGGGATGCGCGGATCGCCTACAAGGAGGGTGAAGGGAAACGGCTACGGTCAGGGAAGTAGATATCTTCTCCCTCGTGCCCACACCCCCCATCGCCATAGTCCACCTCGACGAAAGCTGCCTCGGCAACGGCCGCGAGGGTGATAACCCGGGCGGCGCCGGCGCGCTCGTCGAAGTCAGGATCAAGGCCGGTATCCAGCGGCGGGATGTCACCCTGCACGAGCGGGCCAGCACCAACAACCGGATGGCGCTGAGCGGGGCTACCGCGGTCCTCGAGGTACTCGGAAGCAAGGGCATCCGGGTCCGGATCCTCATGATCTCCGATTCGCAGTACCTGATTCGGGGGATGCGCGAGTGGGTGCCCGGCTGGATCCGGCGCGACTGGACCCGCAAGGGTGGGCCGATCGAAAATCTCGAGCGGTGGCAGGAATTGGTCGAGGCCGCCGATTTGCACGACGTGCAGTGGACCTGGGTCCGGGGCCACGCCGGTCACCCCAAGAACGAGTATGCCAATGACCTGGCGGTGGAAGCCGCCCGGAACCAGGCGAGTACGCCGGGTGCCGTCGAGTCCGGCTTTGGCGCCTGGCTGGATGCGAAACAGCTCAAGAAGCGGTACACCGACTACGACCCCGACGCGGCATTCCTGGCGCTGGAGCGGCGGCTGGCCGCCGGAGACCAGGTCGGCCTGATCGAGTAAGCCTCCGCAGCATCCCTCCCGCCTCGGGTCACGCCTCACCGCACTTCTACCACGATTGAGGTAGAACTGACGTCGGCTTGGGTAACCGGCTGTTCTCACTCGTGTCTGGAGGCTCGGATGGACATCCTGACGTGGCTCATCGTGGGTCTGATCGCTGGCCTGCTCGCCTCCGTGGCGATTGGAGGCATCGGTTACGGAATTCTCGGCGACATCATCGTCGGAATCGTTGGCGCCGTGATCGGCGGATGGATGTTCGCGCATTTCGGCTGGCACACGCCATTCGAAGGGCTGGCCGGCGTCATCTTCGTGGCGTTCATCGGTGCGGTGGTCCTGTTACTGATTCTGAGGGCGCTCCGACCGCGAAGACTGTAGCCGAACAACAGACGGTAAGACGGTAAGACGGTAAGACGGTAGGTTAGCGGGGCTGTCATCCCGAACGAAGTGAGGGATCTTGCCGGTTTCAGCAAGATCCCTCGTTAGCACTCGGGAGGATAACCTTGTTGCCGTCCTGCCGACCTACAGCCCGATGCTGAGGGCCACCCGTCCGGTCACCGCGTCCGTCGGTGCCGAGTAGATCTGACCGCTCACCGCAAACCGCGGGCTGGGGAACCAGCTGGCCCCGGCAAAGAGCACGGCACGCTGGAGATCAACTTCCACCCGGCGCCGATCCACCTGGTCGAATTGGTTGGTGAAGTTCACCCGGAAGCGGGGATGCAGGACGTTAAAACCCCCGCCGAGGTAGGGCTGGAACCGGCCGCCGCCGAGGGACCAGCCGAGGCTGGCATCGGCGCCGAAGATATTGGGATGGAATTCGTCGTTCGACTTGGTCCCGTTGTTACACTCGCTGTTGGGATCCTTGAGCGCATCGTCGTCGCAGACGATCGCCGCGTGGATGACGCCCACCGTCGCGTGGCCCCGCACTCCCAGCGTCATCCCGCCCAGCGCGAAGGTCTTCCGCAGGGCCACCCCGAAAATGCTGGGCTTGGCGCCGTTCACCCTGACCGGCGGGATGTAGCTCGCTTCCAGGGCGAATCCCGAAGGAAGGCCCAGGCTGATCCGGGGCCGGGGCAGCAGTGCACCAAAGTCGACATTCTCCGCCTCCTTCCCCGGCCGGCACACCGTGGGGGTGGCAGTCGTGGAGTCGATGTTGGGCAGGTAGCTGGTCTCCACGCCCACCCGGATATGCCATGGAGCCATGGAGCCCGGTGCCCCTCCGGGCGAGAAGGCCAGCGGAACGGAGTAAATCCCGAAGACCTGGGCTTCATGCGAATCCTTCGCGGGGAAGCAATCATCGTTTGCCCCCTGGGCCCGCGCGGCGGCCGGGAGGGACAGCAGGAGACAGCACAGCAGTGATCGCATCCGGGCTCCTTTTTCTTGACTGTAGTGCCAAGGGGGAGAGAGATTCCCCGCGTGACCGAGCTTGAGCGTTTCTTCCGCCGCCTGGTGGACAACCTGATCGCGATCGACCCGGCGAGGTTACACCGCCCCGTCGAGCTCACCGAGATTGCCCAGGCGATTGTCCCCTACCGGACCAACCGGCGGGCGCTCGAGCTGGAGAGCAACGAAGACTACGATATGGTACTGCTTCGCCTTTGCGGAGGCGAGGGTGGGTACGTCCGGACCGAGCCGCCCGAAGTCCAGCAGGCCTTTGCCGCCCAGGCCGCCAGCCCCAATCCCGACCTCTCCATTCTTCGCGACCTGGGCTCGACCGGCCTCGTCCTCGCCACCGAGCAGCTGGCGTACGCTCTGGGCCCCGAGCCCGATGCCGCCTTCGCCCCACCCGAGCTGGAGGAGGACATCGTTCCGATGCGTCCGGTGGACCCCTCCATCATCCCGCTCGACTCGGTCCGCTGGACCCGGGCGACGATCGAGCCGGTCGCCGACGAAGAGGAGGCCACTCCGGATATCGCCGAGCGAACCGGTCGCTGCAGCTACTGCGGCGGATCCCTCCCAACGGGGCGCCCCGTGAATTTCTGTCCCCACTGCGGTGAAAGCCAGTCCTACGTGCGCTGCCCCAGTTGCCAGGCCGAGGTGGAGCTGGGTTGGAAGCACTGCGTGAGTTGCGGAGCGGCCATCCAGGATGAGTAGAAAAAGTGACGAGTGACAAGTGACAAGTGACAAGGTCACCCATCAGATCGCGGTCATCCCCGGCGATGGCATCGGCCCCGAGGTGGTACGCGCGGCGTTGCCGGTGATCGAAAAGGCGGCGCACCTGGAGGGGGCCAGGCTCAAGTGGGAGATGTTGCCCTATTCGGCGGATCACTACCTCAAGACCGGAGTCACGCTTCCCGAGGAGGCCTTCCAGCACCTGCGGGACGGGGTTGACGGAATCCTCCTCGGCGCCCTGGGAGACCCCCGGGTTCCCGAGAACGAGCACGCGCGCGACATTCTCCTCGGGCTGCGCTTCCGGCTCGACCTCTTTATCAACTTCCGTCCGGTCACCCTGCTGCATCCCGGGCTGACGCCGTTCAAGGGTAAATGGCAAACGGCAGGTTCCAAACGGGGCAAGACGATCGACTTAGTGGTCTTTCGGGAGAACACCGAGGGGCAGTACCAGGGATTCGGGCGGGCGGAGCAGGTCGGCACCGCCGATGAAAAGCAGGTATCGGAGGAGATTCATACCCGCAAAGGGGTTGAGCGGATCATCGAGGCCGCCTTCACCTGGGCCGAGGCGCACGGCCGCACCCGCATCACCCTGTGCGACAAGGCGAACGCGGTTCCCCATCAGCGCATCTGGGGCCGGATCTTCGGCGAGGTCGGCGTCAATTATCCCGGCATCGAGCGGGAGCACCGTTATGTGGACGCGCTCGCGATGGAGCTGGTGCGAAACCCGGAGCGCTTCCAGGTCATCGTCGCCAACAATCTCTATGGCGATATCCTCTCCGACCTGGGCGCCGGCCTGGTCGGCGGGCTCGGCCTGGCGGCAAGCGCCAATCTTCACCCCGGGCACGCCGGTCTCTTCGAACCGGTGCACGGCTCGGCCCCGCCCCTGGCCGGAAAGAACGTCGCCAATCCCATGGCGGCCATCCTGACCGGCGGGCTCATGCTCGAGTCGCTCGGTTTCCCCAAGGCATCGGACCGGTTGGAGCGCGCCGTGCGGGAAGTTCTGGCCGAGGGTCCCACCACGCCGGATATCGGCGGCAAATCAGGCACCGAGGAGGTTGCCCTGGCTGTAATGCAATCCGTCCGGTAGACTCTCCAAATCCACTCCCTCGCGGGGATCCATGATTCGCTCCATTGCCCTGGTGGCCGTCGCCGCCCTTGGCATCGCATTGTCCGCCCATGCCCAGCAGCCGGCTGACAGCGCCGACGTCCTGGTCTTTTCCGGCTCCTTTACCGCCGGCACCCGGGAGTTCGCGAGGGTCTTTCTTCAGAAAGGCCAGGTATATCGAGCCGAGATCAACATGGGGGCGGTGTTCTTCAGGATCCGATCCCGGCATCCCGGAGGGGACACGCCGACCATCGCCCAGATTCGGGGCGGCGCCGGTAGTGGTGAATCAGTCTACGAGATCTATCCGTTCAACGACGAGGAGTATGAGGTGCTGGTCGGCGACTACCCCGAAGGGGAGACTGCCACGCTCAACATCTACCGCGACGTTCACGCCTCCCGGCGCAGACAGGGCATAGCGTCTGCCGGGGGATCGCACTGGTATATCGGCTTGGAATTGGCGTATGACCACCACGGGTCCTACCCGATCAGCATCTACGAGAACAATCCGGACCGCTCCGCTTCCGATCTCGAGGGGTGCCTTACTCTCCGGCCGTCGGGGGGACGGTTTTCGGCCTGCATTATTGGGATCACGCGGCATTCCGGGAAACGGGCGGTCGATGTGCTGTGGGTCTATACCGAGCCGCGGGTGGCCATCATCCGCGGCGGCGGAGTGACCCGGCCGGAGGTTGGTGTCCTCCTGCGCGGTGGCTTCGGCTCCAGTCAGTCCACCGGCAACCCGCCGTTCATCGTCGATGCCGGGGCGAAACCTGCCATGATCGGTTTCGGCGGATACATCAAGATCTGGCCGTCGGGGACTACGGGACGTGGCTTGAACGCGGGCCTCAGCGCTCAGCACGTTTTTCTCTCCGGAGTCCAGGGAATCACTCCAACATTCGATCAGGTCGGAGTAAACGTCGGCTTCGCGTTCTGAAAGGACGAATCCGCTTATATTTCGTCATCGGGATCGTCAAACCTTCTGATGACACAGGGTTATGAAGACTCAAGGCCACAAAAAGGATGTCCTTTTCCTCTCGGGGGCACGCACCGGATTCGGCAGTTTTGGCGGCACCCTCAAGGATTTCACCGCGACCGAGCTCGGCGTCTTCGCCGCCAAGGCTGCCCTGGAGCGGGCCAAGGCTGCGGCGATTGACCATGTCGTCTTCGGTAACGCGCTCCAGACCTCGGCCGACGCCATCTACCTGGCGCGGCACGTCGCGCTCCGCTCCGGTTTGCCGATCGAAACCCCGGCCGTGACGGTGAACCGGCTCTGTGGCTCCGGTTTCGAATCCATTATCCAGGGCGCGCAACAGATCCTGCTGGACGAATCGAGAGTGGTGCTGGCCGGCGGCGCGGAGTCCATGAGCCAGGCGCCCCACGTCGTGCGGGGCGCCCGCTGGGGACTCCGGCTGGGGCCGGTGGCTCCGTTCGAGGACCTGCTCTGGGAGTCGCTCAAGGATCCCCAGTGCGGCTTCTCCATGGCGGAGACCGCGGAGAACCTGGCGGAGAAGTATTCAATCCCCCGTGCCGAGGTCGACCGTTACGCACTGCTGACCCAGGTGCGGGCGAAAGAGGCCTGGAGCGCAGGCATATTCAAGGACGAAGTGACTCCGATTCCGATCCGGAACCGGAAGACGAAGCAGGATGAGCCGTGGGCGGCCGACGAGCACATGCGGCCGGAAACTACCGCCGAGGGCCTGGCGAAGCTCGCGCCGTACTTCAAGAAGGATGGCGTGGTGACTGCGGGCAACGCCTCGGGCATCTGCGATGGAGCCGCCGCGGTGGTGATCGCCGCTGAGGACGCGGTACCGGCAGGCGTGAAGCCGCTGGGCCGGCTGGTATCGTGGGCGGTTGCCGGGGTGGAGCCGAAGTACATGGGGATTGGTCCGGCGCCCGCCGCCCGCAAGGCGCTGGCGAAGGCCGGGATGACGCTGGACCAGATGGACCTGGTCGAGGTGAACGAGGCGTTCTCGGCGCAGTACGTTGCGGTGGAGAAAGAGCTGGGACTGGACCGGGAACGGACCAACGTGGATGGCGGGGCCATCGCGATCGGTCACCCGCTGGCCGCGAGCGGCACCCGGATCACGCTGCATTTGCTCTATGCGCTGAAGCGCAGGGGGAAGCGGTTCGGGCTCGGCAGCGCATGCATCGGCGGTGGACAGGGAGCCGCGGTGATCGTGGAGGCGTTCTGATGAATTTTCTCCTTGGGGCTCTGGCGGTCGCGGTCGCCTACTCGTTCCTCAGCCTGCGCGTCATCAAGCAGTACGAGCGCGGAGTCACCTTCTTCCTGGGCAAGTACTGGGGAACCAAGGGGCCGGGACTGGTGTTCGTTCCCGCGCTCCTGGCGCAACAGAAGCGGGTGTCGCTTCGCATCATGGCGGTGGACATTCCGCCCCAGGACGTGATCACCCGGGACAACGTCACCCTCAAGGTGAACGCGGTCCTGTACATGAAGGTGGGAAATCCCGAGAAGGCGATCATCGAGATCGAAGACTATCGCTATGCCACCAGCCAGCTGGCGCAAACCACCCTGCGCTCGGTGCTGGGCGAGGTCGAGTTGGATGAGCTGCTGGCCGACCGGGAAAAGATCAACGCGATCCTCAAGAAGATCATCGACGAGCGGACCGATGCGTGGGGCATCGAAGTCTCGGCCGTCGAAGTAAAGGACGTGGATCTCCCGACTGAAATGAAGCGCGCGATGGCACGCCAGGCCGAAGCCGAGCGGGAGCGGCGATCCAAGGTCATCGCGGCGCAGGGCGAGCTCCAGGCGTCGCAGACCCTGGCCGAAGCGGCCCACACGCTGGCCCAGGAACCGGTCGCGATCCAGCTGCGCTATCTCCAGACGGTCACCGAGATCGCCGCGGAGAACAACTCGACGACGATCTTTCCGATCCCCATCGAGATGTTCCGGCCCTTCATCGCCGCCATGGAGCAGCGCGCGGCGCCGGCCCACGCTACCCAGGGGCAGGCCTCGCTCCCCGCGCCGGACCCCTCGCTGATGCTCCCCCGAATTGAAATGGGCGAGCCGGTACGGAAGAAAGAGTAGCCGTGGCTGGAGACCCTCCGGCCCGGATCGACCGGGCCACGCTCGAACGCATCATCCAGCGTGCCGCTGAGCTGCAAACCGGCACGAAGGACATCGGTGACAACCTCTCACCCGAGGAAGTCATCACGCTGGGCCGGGAGGTCGGGATCCCCGAGGGCTATCTCCAGCAGGCGATGCTGGAGGAGAGCACCCGGGTCGAAGTCCCCGGCGGCGGCGGATTCTGGAGCCGGGCCATCGGGCCCGCCATGCTGGGCGCGCAGCGGGTGGTCCAGGGTGAGCCCGAGGACATCGAAGCCGCGCTGCTCCGCTACATGGAAGAGCACGAGCTGTTGGCGATTCAGCGGCAGCAGGCGGGACGAATTTCGTGGGAACCGATCGGTGGTTTCCAGGCGGCGTTCCGCCGCTCGACCGCGGCGCTGGGCGGCGGCAAACGGCCGTTCATGCTCTCCCGCGCCGGCTCGGTCTCCGCCACCATCGTGCGACTGGAGCCCGGCTACTGCAACGTGGCGATGACGGCCGATCTCGATAAGACCCGGGCCGGGTACACCGGCGGCACCCTGGCCCTGGTGGGAGCGTCGGCCGCGGCCGCGGCGGCGATCGCGGTCATGTCTCCATTTATCCTGGTCGCGCTCGCGCCACTCCCGTTCGGATTGGGGGTGGGATACCTTGTGGCCCGCCAGTACCGGCCGGTCGCCGCGCGCACGCAGCTGGGACTGGAGCGGGTGCTGGACCACCTGGAGCGTGGCTCGGTGAAACCCGCGCACCAGCTGCCAGCGAGGGGTTCGGGAGTGATCGGAAATATTGCGGAGGAGATTCGGAAGGCCCTGA
>JBDTTZ010000335.1:0-2596 GCA_040008015.1 Gemmatimonadota bacterium | reverse complement strand
GATGGCGGTCGGATCGCCTTTACCCGGTTCAGCGATGGTCACGGTCCGCTGGTGATCCAGGATCTCCGGGGCGGCACCCGGACCGCGGCCCCGGGCACCTCCACGGCGCTCAACATCACGCCATCCTTCTCCCCGGACGGGCAATGGCTCGCGTTCGCCCGTGTCGGAGAGGACGGAACCGATATCTTCAAGGTGAATCTCGCGTCCGGCAGCTCGCCCCAGCGCTTGACCGCGGGCCGCTTCGCCGATAATCTGTCACCGACATACTCGCCCGACGGCCGGCGGATCGCGTTTATCTCCACCCGTGCCGGCGCCCCGCAAGTGTATGTCATGAGCGCCGACGGCACCGACCAGGAATTGCTGGCTCCCTTCGACTATGGAGTCACCGGCAGTTCCAACGGGCCGGAATGGTCGCCGGATGGGGCCAGCCTGGTTTTCCATCGGGATGTTTCCCGCGCTCCGCAGGTCTTCGTGCTGGACGTCAACAGCCGGCGGGTTCGCCAGCTTACCTCGTCGGGGCGGAATGAAGATCCCACGTGGGCCCCCGACGGGCGCCATGTCGCCTATGTCTCGGACCGCAGTGGACGTCGGCAGTTGTGGGTAATCGATATGGAGACCGGACGGATTCGCCAGGTACGCACGCCTGGGGCGGTCCGGTTGCCTTCATGGTCCCGCCGATTCGGGACCGCAGCACCTTAACCTCAGATCCGGGAGTCCATGATGCGCCTGTCCTACACGTTCTTGATGCTGGTCACTGCCGCGGCCACTGCGGCCGCCTGTGGTGGGAAGCCTCCTGCTGAACAGCCGACCCCGGTGGCAACGGTGGACACGGCCGCCGAGAATGCGCGGATGCGGGCGCGTCAGGACTCCATCGATGCGGCCAACCGGGCCCGAGCCGAAGCCGATCGCCTGGCGCGCGAGGCGGCCGACCGTGCGGCCGCCGCCGCGGCGCGCGCGGCGGTCGCGACGGATCTGGCTGCCGCCATTCATTTCGACTTCGACCAGTCCGACATCAGGGGCGGCGACATGGCCAACCTGGACCGGAAGGCGGCCATCCTGAGCGCTAACTCCGGACTCCAGATCCGAATTTCCGGCCATGCCGATGACCGCGGCTCCGACGAGTACAACCTCGCCCTGGGCAACCGGCGCGCGGCGGCAGCCAAGCGGTACCTGGCCGGCAAGGGAATCGCCGATGCCCGGATCACCATCGTGTCGTTCGGCGAAGAGCGGCCGGCCGCGATGGGCGCCGATGAGAACTCCTGGGCCCAGAACCGCCGCGATGAATTCGAAATCGTCTCGGGTGGAGACAACCTTGTCGCGCCGAGATAATCCCCCCTCTCCCCCGTTCCCCCTCTCCCATAATGGGAGAGGGGGGCAGGGGGTGAGGGGTGGGGCGGGCCTGCTCCTCCTCCTGCTCGCAGGCTGCGCGCTCAAGAGCGACGTGAAGAAGGTGGAGACGGAGCTGGCCACCTTCCGGCAGGAAACCGCGCAGCAGGATTCCCTGCGCGGCGCGCGGCTGCAGGAGATGCTCGTCCTGCAACAGGCGATCATGGACTCGCTGGGCTCCAGCGTCTCCGCCACCCAGCACACCATTGCCTCGTTGCGGGGCGCCCTGGGTGAGGACCTCTACCGGATCCAGCAGCAGATGGTGCAGGTCCAGGAGCTGACCGGTCAGAGCCAGCAGCGGTTGAGCGAGCTGCGCACCCAGCTGGAGAACCGCAGCGAGGAAGTCAGGGCGGACACGGGCGGAAGCGTCGCCCCGGGCAATCCCTCGGGGCCGTCCGCCGATCAGATGTACGAGGTCTCGCTCCAGCAGCTGCGCCGCGGCAGCGTCGCCACGGCGCGGATGGGATTTCAGCAGCTGTTGAAGAACCATCCGACCAGCCCCAAGGTCCCCGATGCGATCTACTTCATCGGTGAAAGCTGGGCGACCGAGGCCCCCGATTCCGCTGCCCGGTATTACGAGCAGGTGGTCACCGGCTATGCCACCTCCCCGCGCGCGCCCGGGGCGCTGTACAAGCTGGGATTGCTGGCCGAGCGCCGCCACGATCTGCCGGCGGCCCGGGCATACTTCAGCCGGGTAGCTCGCGATTATCCCCGTTCAGAAGAAGCGGCACTGGTTCCCGACAAGCTGAGGGCGCTCGGGCAGTAGCCCGCGTCCTCATCCGATGGCGAGCCCCGGTGGTGAGATGCCGTTCCTCGAACATCTCGAGGAGCTGCGGCTGCGGATACTGAAGTCGGCCGGGGCGCTGATTGTGGGAATGATGCTCGGGTTGTGGGCGGTGAGCCGGTTCCAGCTCATCGTGCTCCTCAAGAAACCCATCGAGCCGTACCTGCCGGCCGGCGGAAAGCTCATCGTCCTCGGACCCACCGAGCCGGTGATGATCGTGCTCAAGCTGGGCTTCACCGTTGGACTCATTCTCGCTTCACCCGTCATCATCTACCAGGTCTGGGCCTTTCTTTCGCCCGCGCTCTACGCCAAAGAGCGCAAGGCGCTGGTGCCTGGCCTGCTGATCGGCCTGCTGTTGTTCATGGTGGGCGCGGTGCTGGGATATCTCTACGTGGTGCCCCAGACCCTGCGGGTGCTTTTCAGCTT
>JBDTTZ010000334.1:0-2213 GCA_040008015.1 Gemmatimonadota bacterium | reverse complement strand
CTTGAGGGTGCCGATCCGCTGCCGGACCAGGTCCACGACTTCCTGCGGCAGCGGTGCGTACTGCAGGCTGGCCGCCATCTGCTGCGCTTCCGGTGTGATCATCCACTCCAGGAAAGTCTTCATGCTCCGGGCCTTGGCCTCGTCCTTCATATCCGGCTGAACCAGGAGCCAGGTGAACGAGGAAATCGGATAGGCCTGGGCACCGGGAGCGTTGGTGATCGAGACCCGGAAATCGGTGTTGGGGGCGAAATGCGCGCTCGCGGCTGCGGCGGTCACCGAGGCCAGGCTGGGGTCAACCACGTTTCCGGTCGCGTTCTTGACCAGCCCATGCGGCAGGTTGTTGGCGACCGCATAGATCAGTTCGACGTAGCCCAGGGCTCCCTCAGTCTGCTTGACCTGCTGGGTCACACCTTCATTCCCCTTCCCGCCCAGCCCGACCGGCCAGTTTACCGCGGTATTGTACCCGACTTGGCTCTTCCATGTCGGAGACACCTTGGACAGGTAGTCGGTGAAGATGTAGCTGGTGCCGGAGCCATCCGACCGATGCACGACGATGATGTCCTGGTTCGGCAGCTGGACGCCCGGGTTGAGGGCCGCCAGGCGGGGGTCATTCCACTTCGAAATCGTGCCCAGGAAGATGTTGGCGACAGTCGGACCATCGAACTTGAGCTGGGTGGTTCCCAGCGACGGAAGATTGTAGGTCAACACCACGGCACCCATGACGGTCGGGATGTGCAGCACGTGGCCGCCAACCCCGGTCATCTGGTCCATCGTCATCGGGCCATCGGTGGCCCCGAAGTCTACCGTGCCCTCGGTAAACTGGCGGATACCACCGCCGGAGCCGATGGACTGATAGTTGATCTGCACGCCGGTCTTGGTATGAAAGGCGTCAAACCATTTGGTGTAGATCGGGTTCGGGAAGGTCGCGCCCGCGCCGGTCAGGTTCTGGGCGGAAAGGGTCCCGGCCAGGAGACCGGTCAGAACCGCGGCTCCAGCAAGAATTCTTCGATGCATCATGCACTCCTTGTAGAGAATGACAGAGCCTAGAACTTGTATTCCAGCTGGAACAGCGCCTGCGACCGGGTGGAGTTGAACGAGTTGGACGTGCTTCCGCCTTCGAGGGACAGGTTGTCGATATCAGCCAGCAACCGCAGGTTCGGCGAATGGGTATAGGAAACGCCGGCGATGAACCGGGTCAGCTTGTCGTTCTTGGCTGCCGAGTCGTTGTTGTGATCCACCAGGTCCACCCGGCCAATGAGCGCGAATCGGCTGCTCGGAATCCGGAGAACCCCGAATCCGCTGATAACGGTGCCCTTGACCATGGGGGTGGAGACGGAAGTGTTGCTGTCCTTGGTGGCCGCGAATTCACCGGCCAGGGTGACCATCTTGGAACGGTAGGACAGCATCCCGATGAACCGCTGGCGGTCGCCACCGCCGGTGGGCTTGCCGGTCTGCGCGTAGCCGGTGAGCCGAAGCCCGCCGACCCGGCCCGCCATGTCGGTTTCCAGGATCCGGAATGAAGCGCGCGCCATGACGTCCTTGCGCCCGTCGCCGGTGCCGCCGTTGTAGTTCTCGCCGTTGTAGACGCCGGCCTGGACATTTACCCGCTCAAAGCCCCAGGATCCGTCGAACCCTGCGCCAAAGTCCGAAGACGAGAGGTACTTGTTACGATCCAGGGCGATGGTGCCCTGCATGCGGTAATCCCACAGCGCCTCTTCCCAGTCCACCCAGGGGGTGTGCATCTGCCCGAACTTGAGGGTGATGTGGCTGCTGTCCGGCGTGTAGGTCACGTAGGCGTACTTGAGCCGGTAGGTCAGCGAACCGTCCGAGGTGCGATAGATGTCGGCGGTTACCCGGCCCTTGATTCCGGCGGGCATCGAACCATTCACGTTGATGTACGCGCGAGTCGCGTCAAAGCTGTTCAGGTGCGCATCGGTCACGCTGTCCTTCTTGAGTTGGTACAGGAACTGGGTGTACACCACTCCCGTGACAGAGACATTCGGGTTCTGCGCAACAACCGGGTGGAACGCTCCAGCGATGAGACCCAGAACGGGGACCAGGGCGATCCTTCGTACGACACGACGCATGGCTTCCTCGGGTGTAGAGGGGTGGCGCCTTTCCCGGCGCCGGCGGTATTGCTACTGCGCCGGTAAAAGACGTCGAGGCGCGTCACGGATTGCCCCGGTATCGGTAACGAGGAAGTAACGAGCGCC
>JBDTTZ010000333.1:0-5338 GCA_040008015.1 Gemmatimonadota bacterium | reverse complement strand
TCTTGCTGAACTGGAACCGCTTCCGGGCGCCGGGGCGTCCGGCCTTCTTCCGCTCGACCGCGCGAGGATCGCGGGTCAGCAGACCATTGGACCGCAACTTGGCGCGGTGGGTGCCATCGGCCTCGACCAGGGCCCGGGCGATACCCAGCCGCAGCGCGCCGGCCTGTCCGGTCTGTCCGCCGCCGTTCACGTGCGCCTTCACGTCGAAAGCGCCCAGCGTATCGGTCGCGGTAAACGACTGCTGAATGTGCTGCACCAGCGAAGGACGGGGGAAATAATCGCCCAGCGTCCGTCCGTTGACGTCCCATTTGCCGGTTCCCGGCGTCAGGTACACCCGGGCGACACTGGTCTTGCGGCGGCCGACGGCCTGCCAGCGGAATCCAGGAGCCGGACTCATGCGTTCACCTTGATCTCGGTCGCGCGGGGCTGGGGCTGCTGGGCCTGGTGCGGATGTTCCGCGCCGGCGTACACCTTGAGCTTGCCCCGCAGGTGCTGCTTGGACAACGAATTCTTGGGCAGCATCCCGAAGACCGCCTTCCGAATTACCCGGTCCGGATGCTTGTCCAGCACTTCCTTCGCCGGCGTGAAACTCTCGTGCCCCATGTAGCCGCTGTGCGAGAAGTAGTGCTTCTGCTCCAGCTTGCGACCGGTGAGGCGAATCTTGGAGGCGTTGATCACCACCACAAAATCGCCGCCATCCATGTGCGGCGTGAATGTCGGCTTGTGCTTCCCGCGGATCAACTGAGCCACCTGGGTCGCGAGACGGCCGAGGGGAACCCCCGAAGCGTCTACGACATGCCAGTCGTGCCTGAGATCACTCTTCTTTGCGGTAAAAGTCTTCATGAACCTGAGTTCTGTTGGGCGCCCAAAACGATGTAAAGTGGCACAGTCCCGAAACATACCTAGCGTCCCGGGGTCAGGTCAAGACAGAGGAATTGAAGGAATTGAGGGCCCACAATTCTCTCAATTCCTTCAATTCCTCTAGCTATCTTCAAATTCAACAAGGACTTGGCCCTTGTCCACCGGCTGGCCGGCCTGCACCAGCACTGCCTTGACTCGCACCGGACCGGCGGCCCGAAGCTCATTCTGCATCTTCATCGCCTCCAGCACCACGATGCCCCTCCCCGTCTCCAGGGAATCTCCGGCCTGAACATCAATCCGGACTACCAGGCCCGGCATCGGCGCTTTCAGAACCCCTCCGCCCTTCTTGATCTCTCCCGTTCCGGTGAGGCTCCGGATGTGCCGGGTGCGCTCGTCCACCACCGTCGCCTGCCAGGTCTCTCCCTGGAATGCCATTTCCCATTGTCCCGCCCCACGATTGACGAAGGGCAGCGTGAAGGACCGAGCCCCCACCAGGAGGTGGCGCAACGGAGTCTCCGGGATGGCGGTGAGGTGAGCCTGGTGCTCCTCGCCGTTCACCGTGACCCGATCGCCGTCCACGAGAACTTCGAATTCCCGGTCACCGACGGTCACGAAGTATTTCACGCCGCCTCCAGCACCGCGACCACTTCGACGTGGGCGGTCTGCGGAAAAAGATCGAATCCCTGCACGGTGGAGACGCGGTAGCCGGTGCCCAGTCCCGCCAGGTCGCGGGCCAGGGTCGCGGGGTCGCAGGAGATGTAGACCATGCGACGAGGCCGCCGCTCGAGGATCGCGGCGCACAGCCGGGGATCCATCCCCACCCGCGGAGGATTGGCGAGCACGATCTCCGGCGGGCGAAGTCGCGCGATGACTTCTTCGGCCTTGCCGCTGATGCAGCGAACCTGGGAGTCACCCAGCCCGAGCTTTTCCATCCGCTGACTCGCCTCCGCCACTGCCCGGGGATCAGACTCGACGGCGTCCACCGCCGCGCCGCGCCGCGCCAGCTCGATGGTGCTTTCGCCGATCCCGGCGAAAAGATCCCACGCCTGGCGGCCGCGAACCTCTCCCAGCTGCTCCAGCGCGAAGCTCCGAACCAGGTCTCCCATCACCGGGTTGACCTGCTCGAACACGGTGGCCGGATACGTCGAATCGCCGGCCAGCACGCGGGCAGCTCCGCCCTCGGGTTGCCACCAGAGCACTGCGGGCTCGCCAACCCGCGCCAATGCGGCGGCCAGCCGGGCCGCATCCCATACGCGATCACCCCGGGTTTCCGCCACGACGTGCCGCCCGCCCTCCCGGTCCAGGCGCAAGACCAGGTGGACCAGGTCAGAGGGAAGCCACTTCCGGTGTTTCTTGAGCACCGTCCACAGCCGCATGAGCGACGGTTCGGTGATGAGACAGCGATCGAGGTCGAAGACCTCGCCGGGGCGATCGTAGCGATGGAGACCGAGTCTCGCGCCATGGCCCGGCGCCAGGGTAATGCGGGTCCGGTATTCCCAGGCGCGTTCCGCCGGGACGACGAACGGATCGGCAAGCTCCAGTTTGCCCAGCCGGCGCAGCGACTCACCGACGATGGACTGCTTGGCGGACAGTTGCGCGGCCGGGACCAGGTGCTGGATCTGGCAGCCTCCGCAGGCGTCGCGGGTGTAGTGGGGACAGGGCGGCTCGATCCGGTCGGCGCCCGGTTCCAGCACCCGCAGCGGCTCGGCCCGGACAAAACGCCTGGCCTCGTGGACCAGGCGGATCTCGACCAGGTCGCCGGGAGCGGTACGGGGGACGAACGCGGTGCGTCCATCGGGGAGCCGCGCGACGCCGTCCCCTCCGGCGGCGATCCGCAACACCCGCACGGGATCGGTGATCGGGCCGGAGGCCGAACGAGTGCGGATTCGGGAGCGTTCCCGCATCAGCGGAGCGACTCGCGGCGGGCGACCCGGGCCCATACGCTGGCGGTCTCGGTCTCCCGGGCTACCGGCGGGCGCCGCAGCATCCGGGCCTCTGCTTCCGCGAGGGCCGCAGCGACCGCGGCCACCAGCTTGTGGTCATCGCTCATCGGCACTTCGAGAAGATCCGTCCGCCGTTCGAGAAACTGGGTATCGAAGCGCCCCTGCTGAAATTCCGGGTCCCGCATGAGGCGGCAATGGAACGGCAGGTTGCTGGAAACGCCGGCGAGCAGGAGCTCGCTCAGGGCGCGGATCATCGTGGCAATCGCCTGCTCCCGGTCGTTCGCCCAGACGATCAGCTTCCCCAGGAGCGAGTCGTAGAACAGGGTGATCTCATCTCCTGCCCCAATCCCTCCGTCCCAGCGCACCCCCGGACCGGCGGGCGGACGCAGGAAGGTGACGGTGCCGGTCGAGGGCAGGAATCCATTCCCGGGATCCTCACTGGTGATTCGGCATTCCATGGCCCACCCGCGCGGCGCAAGGACACCCCGGCTGACCGACATCGGCAGCCCGCGAGCGATCCTCAGCTGCTCCCGCACCAGGTCCACGCCGTACACCATCTCGGTCACCGGGTGCTCGACCTGGATCCGGGTATTCATCTCGAGAAAGTAGAATGAGCCGTCGGCGCCGAGCAGGAACTCGCAGGTCCCGGCGCTGCGGTATCCCACGGCCCTGGCGGCCGAGACCGCCGCTTCGCCCATCCGCGCCCGGAGGTCGGCCGAAACAGCGAGGGACGGCGCTTCTTCGACCACCTTCTGGTGGCGGCGCTGGATCGAGCACTCCCGCTCTCCCAGGTGGATGGTGCGTTCATGATCGGCCAGGACCTGGATCTCGATGTGCCGCGGCCGCTCGATGTACTTCTCGATGTAAACACTGCCATCACCGAACGCCTTGGCTGCCTCTGACGATGCGGTCGCAAAGGCGCCTTCGAGGTCATTGGGTCGCGTGACGATCCGCATGCCTCGGCCACCGCCACCGGCGGCCGCCTTGATCAGCACCGGGTACCCGATGTCGCGGGCGATCGCGGCCAGTTCCCCCGGGTTCGCGGCTGCGACCGTTGTACCGGGCACGATCGGGACACCGGCTTCCTGCATGCGGCGGCGCGCTTCGGTCTTGTCGCCCATGGCCTGGATAGCGCTGGCCGGCGGGCCCACGAAGATCAATCCCGCATCGACGACCGCCTGGGCAAATGAAGCGCGCTCGGAGAGGAAGCCGTAGCCGGGGTGAATCGCGTGGGCGCCGGTCTGCCGCGCCGCTTCAATAAGGAGATCGCCACGAAGATAGCTCTCGCCTGGGGGAGGCGGCCCCAGCGGCACCGCGAAATCGGCGGCCTGCACGTGAAGACTCTTCCGGTCGGCGTCGGAATAGACCGCAACCGCCTGGAGGCCCTCTTCGTGGCAGGCGCGAATGATTCGCAAGGCGATTTCGCCGCGGTTGGCAACCAGCACTCTCTTCATAAGGCGGTAAGGTAGGACGGAAGCATGGAAAGACGGAAGGACGGAAAGACGGAAAGACGGAAAGACGGCAGAAACGGTAAGGCTGTCATTCCGAGCGTAGCGAGAAATCTTGCTCGATTTGAGAAGGTCCCTCGCATTCGCTCGGGATGACAGCCTCAGTCCTTCCGTCCTTCCGTCCTTCCGTCTTTCCCTCTAGTGTCCGCAGGCACCGAGCGGGCGGTCTCCGAGTGGTGACAGGAGTCCGCTGCACAGCAGAGCATTAAAGTGAGCAGCGGCGGCGTAGATACGGCGGACATCCACGGTCCAGACGGTGCCCCCGACCCGCTCGGTCTGGATCAGGTCCGTTACCGACAGCACGTCATCGGTGGGATCGGTCGAGACCGCGTGGACCCGCACCAGCCGGACTGGCACCAGATTGGAAAAGGGAACCGCGGCGGTGTCGGCCATCGGGGTCAGGCACACCGGCCGGTGCGACGCGACGGCTTCAAGCGCCTGGCGCACCGGCAGCGCGGGGTCCACGTCCAGCGAGGTGGCGATCTGGGCGCGGTAGAGGGAATCGGTCGTGTAAATCCGGGGATCGAGCGGCAGCACGTCGCTGCGGCGGCTGGTTTCCAGCGAGGCGTACCACACCGCGACCGTTTCCAGGTCGGAGCCGGTCAGCAGGACGCCGTTCGCGGGACAGGACGAGAGCAGGTTGGTGCCCAGCTCCAGGATGTACGGCGGCATGGCCGGCGCCGGCTCCCGGGGGCGGCGCTCCCGCGCGGCATCCCAGCCAAAGCGCTCCACGAACACCCGGGCCCGGTCCATTTCCACCATCCAGCGATAGACAATGGCGGAATCGACCAGGAGCCGGAGCGACTGGTCGAGCGCGGTGGCCGAAAAGTCGAGATAGATGATGCCAGGAGGGTCGCCCACGTGCCCCCGGAGGTGCCAATCCCGCTCGTCGGCGAGATAGAACCGGCCGAGGTGGAACCAGGCGACCCCGTCATCGGGGGCGGTCGCCAGGTAGCGACCCAGCATCTGGGTCGCCATGGTGCGGTCCCCCTGGCGCTCCAGCATGACGGCCCGGGGCGCCACCGA
>JBDTTZ010000332.1:0-10026 GCA_040008015.1 Gemmatimonadota bacterium | reverse complement strand
GCGGCGGTGCCGTCGCCCTTGGGGCCCAGCACGCCGATCGAATGGGCATCGTCCAGGGCCAGCGCGGCGCCATACCGGCGGGCCACCTTCACCAGCCCCGGCACGTCGGCGATGTTGCCTTCCATCGAGAACACCCCATCCACGATGATCAGCGAGCCGCACACGCCCTTGGCCATGTTGCGCTCGAGCTTCCGGGTCAGGTTGCCGAGGTCGCCGTGATTGAACCGCTCGGTCTCGCCATAGGACATCTTGGCGCCGTCCACGATCGAGGCGTGGTCCAGCTTGTCGAGGTAAACGACGTCGCCCCGGGTCACCAGGCCGGTGATGAGGCCGAGATTAGCCGAATAGCCGGTCGAGAACACCAGGCAGTCTTCCTTGCCCAGGAACTCGGCGATGGAGCGTTCCAGCTGCGCGTGCAGGTCGAGCGTGCCGTTCAGAAAGCGGCTGCCGGTGCAGCCGGAGCCGTAGCGGTGCAGCGCCCGGGTGGCGGATTCGAGGACCTTGGGGTGATGGGTCAGGCCGAGGTAGTTATTGGACCCCAGCATGATCCGCTTCTTCCCCTCGATCATGACGACGGTGTCTTCCGACTCCGAGATCGGCTTGAAGTAGGGGTACAGCCCGGCCGCCTGGACTTCCTTGGCCTGGGTGTACAACCGGCACTTCTCAAACAGCGCGACCTGCTGCAGCGTTTGTGTATCCACGTTACCTCGTGATCGACTGGGGAGAGCAAGGGACGCCGGGTCCCGAGGCCCGAACGAAGGGTAGGGAAAAAGCCCCTCGTACGGCCCCATGATTTTAGTGTCTTGGGGCTGATCTGACAAGGCGTTACGCCATTTTCGCCCCCAAGGTACATTCGCCTGGGCGCATGTACTCCGAGGTTCCCTCCGGCTCTCCGGTCTGGTACTTCGCCGGTTTCCTGTTTGACTGCCACAGGGTAGTGTGATCCTCCCCCAGCCTGAGCGTCCTAAGTCCATGTCCCTCATCTGGAAACCGGCCGTTCACCACAGTACACTTCTTGCGGGCTGCAGGTCGTCTCCTTCCCCACGGGTCCATTCATGGCGTTGAATTCACGATTTGCCGCGGCCGCAGCGGCGATCTTGCTGGTGCTCCTCCCCACCCCGGCTCACTCGCAACAGCGGGGCGCCCGGGTTGGGCGCTTTGAAGTCCCCGGAATGGACTTCTCAACCGATGGAGCCTGGCGCAAACGCACCCGTCAAATCCGGTTACAACGCCAGGGGCTGATGCGGAACGGTGCTTTCGGGACGCTCAATGCCCCAGGCCGCGCCGGTCCCCGGATTACCGGGACCTACAACGTGCCGGTGGTGTTGATCAGCTACTCGAACGTCGCGATACCCTTCTCGACCTCGTCGTACCAGGATGTGTTGTTCAATCCGACGCCGGTCGCGGCCTACAGCGTCAAGACCTACTACCAGCAAGTCTCCCGCAACGCGATCACCATGAACGGCGTGGTGTTCAACGCGGTGGTGACCAGCTTCGCCGATACCTACTACGAAGACGGGTGTGACGGCATCGGTCTGAATCCGAGCGGCCAGGGCGTGAACTGCCAGCATCCGGGCCTCAATGGCACCTCAGCCCGGTTCGGGGAGCTCCTGACGGAAGTCCTCGGCAAGGTGGACGACGGCTCGGTCAACTGGGGCCAATTCGACAATGACGGACCGGATGAGCAGCCCAATTCCGGTGATGACGACGGCTTCGTGGACTTCATCAGCTTCATTCAGCCCGAGGTGGACGGCGCCTGCGGCACCTCCAACATCTGGGCCCATCGCTTTACGATCGGCGGGGTTGCCGGTTCCAGCTATGTGACCAAGACCGGGTGGGCCGGGCACGCGGGACAGTTCATCAAAGTCCGCGACTACACCATCCAGAGCGGCCAGGGCGGCAACGGGGCCTGTACCGGCGGCCAGATCATGCCGATCGGGACCATTGCCCACGAGACCGGGCATGCGTTTGGGCTGCCCGATCTCTACGACACCTCAGGCAACACCGAAGGCATCGGCGAGTGGGGCATCATGGGGAGCGGCAATTATTCCCGGCCCTACAGTCCCTCGATGTACGATGCCTGGTCCCTGTCGGAGCTGGGGTGGATCAACCTCGACACGCTGAGCACCAGCGGAGTGGTTACCCTGAACCCGGTGCAGACCTCCGACATCGTGATGTATGTCCCGATTCCCAATACCGACGAATACCTGCTGCTGGAAAACCGGGATTCGTCGTTGAGCGACACCGCGCAGATGAATTCCGCGTTCGGCAGCCGGAAGAAGAATCCTGGCCTGCTGATCTGGCACATTGACCAGGGCCAGGTGAACAGCGGACAACCATCCAACAGTGTGAACTCGGGCCCGATTCAGGGCGTGGCGCTGGAGCAGGCGGATGGATTGAACGAGCTGCGGACATTCGGGGGCGACCGGGGGGATGCCGGTGACAGTTACCCCGGGAGCACGTTCAATCGCCGCTACACCTTCACCACTACCCCCGGCGCGCGGGACAACCAGGGCGCGTTCGACGGATTCGGCATCGATTCCATTACCCGCAATGCCTTGATCCCCCTCGTGGGGAGTCCCATCGTGTTCCGCTTTACCAAGCGGCCGCGCTCCCTGTTCACCACCAACCGGAACGGCGCTGTCGTCAAGGTCAACAGCGTCAGCACCACGGCCTTTAATGACGTCGTGGCCCCGGGTGACATCGTCCAGCTGGACGTGGTGACGCCGCAGACCATCACGGCCGGCCGCACTCAATTGACGTTCCTCAGCTGGAGCGATGCCGGCGCATCGGCCCACCCGGTCACCTCAAGCGCTTCGCAACCCGACACGGTGATCGCCAGCTTCACGGCCAAGCACAAGGTCAACCTGGTCAGCGCGCCGAGCGGTGGCACCGTGACGTCGGACATTGCCGGCAGCCCAAACCTGGTGGTCGGATTCTTTGGACAGGAGGGTTTGCCCATCACCCTCACGGCGGCAGCGACGGCTGGCGGCACCTTCGTGCGTTGGCAGGGCGATACTACGACCACCAATGCGTCGCTGATACTTCCGATGAACCGGCCGTACAGCCTCACCGCGGTCTTCAGCGGCTCGGTGGTGATCGTGACCCAGGACGCAGTGAACGCGCTGCTCGGCGTTGCCTGCGCCCAGTCTCCGTGCCTGAACCAGGCGCAGCTCGACTTCATGGATCAGAGCGGAAACAACGACGGGTCGTACAACCTGGGCGACTTCCTGGCGTATGCCGATCGCTCCGGTCTCAATGCCAGCAGCCCGGCGATGCAGCAACTGCTCTCCAAGCCCACCATTTCGGTGCCGCTTTCCGGCCCCGCGAAACAGTAAAGGAGCCTGACTCATGCGGACCCGATTAGTTGGCATTCTGGCCCTGGCGGGCCTGGGATTGATCGCCTGCGGCGGTGGCGACGGAGGCAATGGCAACAGCCCGACACCCGGCACCCTCACGGTGGCCCTGACGGCCCAGTCGAGCGCGCCCGGCGCCGTGATGTTCACCGTCTCCGGCGGTGGGATCAGCGGTATGACGGTCAGTGGCGGCTATCACCTGTACGCGACCACCTTGAGCGGGACGTCGCGCCGGGTGCTGATCACCGGCAATGTCACCGCCGGCTCCCTGGTCACCATCGCGGTCCCGGACATAGGGAAAGCGGCGCAGTATTCCGTGACGGTCAACCAGGTCTCTGCGCGCAGCACCGCGGCAATACCGTATCAACAGCTGGCAGTCGGCGGATTTGCGATCGACGTGCAATAGATCCACAAACAATTATGAAGAGTGAAGGGTGAAGGGTGAAGGGGCTCCGCTGCTCCCCTTCACCCTTCGCTCTTTGCCGTTCACGCCTTACTGCGGTGGTATTTTACGTGGTCGCGCTGAGGGCACTCTGAATCTGCTGGGCCCGCATCAGGTGCTGCGCCACATGGGCTGGGTTCAGAGCGGATGTCTGGATGCCCACCCCGCCGCTGTCATCGGCGCAATCCGCTCTTCCAGGTCCTGGGGACTCAGCTCGAGTGCCTCGACGTCACGGTTCAGCGTCTTCTTGATCTGCTCCCGCTGTTCCGGAGTGAGGGTAATGCGGATGTTCGAAGCCATACGTTCCTCCTGTGGTAGTGGAAACCGTTTGAACGTCAAGCCAAGATCAGGCGGAGATGTGAAATCTCCGTGAATCCGTCCAGTTCCCGCGTGAATTGCCAAAACCTACCCGCTTGATAGCCGGATTCGGATTCACGATTGCCTCGCTGGTCTACGGCGCCGGTCTTTGGGTCTGGGCCTTTCTTTTCACGTTGCTTGACAGTCGGGAAATTGTGGGTTGAACACCAAGTGCGCTCCAACCTTCCAGCTCACACACTCGCCCTTCCGAGTGCCGGGGCAAACCTGCTAAGTTGTTTGCGCGAATCACTCTCGGGGCGGTAGCTCAGTTGGGAGAGCACCTGGTTTGCAACCAGGGGGTCGTGGGTTCGATTCCCATCCGCTCCATTCCAAACAAGTGACAAGTGACAAGTGACAGGTACTGGGAGCCTGAACACTCCTCACCTCGCCCAGAATGCCGATTTCCCTTTCACAAGCCTTTCTGCTCTCCGTGGCCGGGGCCGTGCTGCTGCCGACACCGAAGCGTCGCGCCGTGGCCGTGGTCGGCACGGTCGCGATTGGGTTGGCGCTGGCCGCCTTTTCGGTTCGGCTTGGGGACTCGCGCCCGGGTGATCTCGCCCACCTGGTCTCCCAGTCGGCTACGCCCGGCTCCTTTCTCCAGATCAACAGCGGGCTCCTCATCTTGGGCCTGCTGTTGGCGCTTGTGCCGGCCGCGAGGGAGCTGGGCGGATCGCCGCGGCTGGCGGCCTTGCCCGGATTCATCCTGCTCGTCGTCACCAGCGTTGTTGCCGTTCTGGGGCTGGCCCCGCTGGTACGCCCGGTTGGATGGCTCCCGGTCGCAGGCTCCGCTTTCCTGATCGGGGTGGGCGGCTTCGCCCTCGCCTGGCTCGGCCGGCTGGTCCGGGTGCTCGAGCCCTGGCGCCGCCTGGACTTGGCGCTGCTCGAGCGCCATCCGCAGCCGCTGATGCCGGCGTTACCGACCACCGCCGACCTGGTCTGGTTCGCGGGTTTTCTCGCGGCTTCCATCGCCATCTGTTTTGCGCCGACCCTGCGCGCAGTTTCCCTGGCGACGATGATCGTAGCGGTGACCGGCCACGTGCTGCTGCGCCGGCGCGGCGCCGGAACGCCGGTGCCAGTGGCCGCGCTGCTCGCTCTTCTCATGATCCCGGTGTTCAGCTACGTTCGCGCGATTTCGGGCGACGCCAACCCCAACTTGGCGGAGCTCATCAACGCGCCGTTCAGTCTGGCCGCCGAGGTGCGGATCTTCCCCTGGGTTTGGCTGATCTGCTTTGGGCTGGCGGCGCTGTGGCCGCTGCACGGCCTGGTGTTTCCGCTGGCGGCGCCCATCGGCGCGATCCTGCTCATCCGGCTGGGCGGTCGCCCGCTTCCCGATGGCGCCGAGCACTGGGCCCCGCTTTTCATGCCCCTCACGCTGCTCGGTTTCTGGCATGCGGCCGCGACGGTGGACGACGCAGCCGTACATCGCCGCCGAGTCCTGGGCCTGCTCACCGCAGGCGCGCTGTTCGGCATCCTGGCCGGTGACCCGGGCGAGGCCGGCGCCTGGTGGCTGATCGCCTCGGTGCTTCTGAGCCCGTGGCTCTGCGCGGGAAGCAGGCTGCTCCGAATACGGTGGGGACTGCACCGGCTGGTCTGGCTCTTTCCGGCTTACGGCGGGTACCTGGTAGTGGAGGCCGGCCTCGCGCGCCAGGTGACCTGGACCGTGTTGTTGGCAGTGGGAGCGGCGGTAGCGGGGTGGAGGGGGACCATGCGATTATATTTGCCCCGCTGACCCGTCGAGCTTTTTCGCTTATTGAAACCGGCCAAAGGCCGGCGCTACCTAAAGGAGCCGTGTCATGGCGTTTTCTCTTCCCGCTCTCCCCTATGCCTACAACGCGCTGGAGCCGCACATCGATGAGCAGACGATGCGGATCCACCACGACAAGCACCACCAGGCCTACGTCAATAATCTGAATACCGCCCTGGAAGGCCAGGCCGAGCTCCAGGCAAAATCGATCGAGGCGCTGCTCTCCAATCTCGATGCGGTACCCGAAGCGATTCGCAACGCGGTGCGGAACAACGGCGGCGGCCATTGCAACCACACCATGTTCTGGGACACCATGGCACCCGGCGGGTCCAGGGAGCCGATCGGCGCTATAGCGTCCTCGATTGATACCGCGTTCAAGGGCCTGGACGCCTTCAAGGAGGCGTTCAACAAGGCTGGGGCCGGCCGGTTTGGCAGCGGCTGGGCCTGGCTCACGATGGACAAGAACGGCACCCTCGCGATCGAAAGCACCGCCAATCAGGACACGCCGATTTCGGCCGGGAAGATCGTCATCCTGGGCAACGACGTGTGGGAGCACGCCTACTATCTGAAGTACCAGAACCGCCGGCCCGATTACCTCGCCGCCTGGTGGAACGTGGTGAACTGGACGGTGGTCGGCAAACGCTTCGACGCTGCGAAGGGCTGAGGTGACGCCTCCCGCCGTGGGCGCCGAGGCGCCGGACTTCGCCTTGCCGTCCACCGCGGGCGCCAACGTCAAGCTTTCCGAGCTGCGGGGGAAGAAGGTGCTCCTCGCCTTCTTCCCGCTCGCCTTCACCAGCACCTGTACCACGGAGCTCAACGCCTTCAGCGAGGACTTCGGCCAGTTCGGCGACACCGTGGTGCTTCCGATCAGCGTGGATTCGGTCCCCACCCTCAAGGAGTTCAAGGCCAAGGAGCGCCTGAAGGTGGACCTGCTGAGCGACTTCAAGCGCGAGGTGGCCCGGCTCTACGGTGTGCTGCTGGAGGACAAGTTCTATTCCAACCGCGCCTATTTCTTGCTTGACCGGAAAGGGATCGTGCGCTGGGCCTTCGTGGAACCAACGCCCAGCACCCGGCGGGAGAACAGCGAGATCCTGAAACAAATCAACGCAGTTGAATGATTGGATGAATAGGCCAAAGCTTGTGGCGCCCGTCCCAATTCTCGCCGTTCTTTTTCTCACCGTCCTGTTCGGACAAGCCTGCCACTTCGAAGATCACACCCCGGCCGGCAGCCGGCGTGATGAGGCCCAGATCCGCGGGGTGATCACCGAGTATTACCGGAGTTTTTCCGAGCGCGATTGGGTGGGAAGCCGGCGATTCTTCCTGGCCCGCGGCATGGTGAGCTACGGCGGCGGGGACGGTGATACCGCGCTGGCGCAGGCCGAGGTAGTTCCCGCCGATTCCGTATTCCAGTGGCTCGCCGGGATGCAGGAATCCGGCGCCCTTCCGTCCCCCCAGTCCCAGGTCATCCGTACCGATCTCCGCCAGGCCGATGGCTATGCCGCCGTGTGGGTCACGGTGCGCCAGGAAGTGCCTCGCAACGGAGCTCCCAGCGTGCCGGGTGAAGACCTGGAGCACTGGGTCATGCGGCGGACCCCGGAAGGGTGGCGCGTTGTCCTGCTGACGCTTCCCTGGCTGACCCACTGACATCGCGACGCTGGATCGCGCTCCTCAGCGCGGTCGCGGGTGCTGTGGTCGTCCTGGGCATGCTCGATCTGGCGGCTCGCGCCAGGCGCGCGGAATTCCTCGCGGCCAACTCCCAGATTGCCAGCGCGGTAGCGGGCTACCTCACCGTGGTCGCCCCGGTTGATGGTGGCTCGGAGTACCAGTTGATCGGGCTGCTGTCCGCTGTCCATACGCTGGCCGCGTCTCCACGCTGGCGTCGTGGCATCCAGGTCGCCTGGGGCAACTCGCCCCTCCTGCCTGATTCGCTGAACCTCGCTCCCCTCGATACCACAACCATGCGGCTCCTGGCCCAGCCGTCGGGCTCCGCGTTTGTCGAGCGTGGGGGACTCGGCGTTGGGCTGGTCCCGCTGCTGGACCGGGATCTCGGGCACTCCATCGGCTGGGTGGCCGCATGGGGCACCCTGGCGTTCGAAGGCCGGAGCCTGACCCGGCTCGGGCTGCTGGCGCTGATCGCGGTAGCTGGTCTTACGGCGCTCGGACTGCCGGCGGCGCTGCTGCCCAATCGCACCCGGTGGTGGCTGGTGGTCGTCGCCGGGGCCGGCGCCATCCTGCTTGCCGTGCACGAGGATCATAGAGTGCAGCAGCTGGCCTCCCGTCGCGAAGCGCTGGTGGTGGACCGGGTCAACCTGCTGGTCGAGCGGGCGCTTACCATGCCACGGATCGACAGGAAGCACCTGGGACGAATCGAAGCAGGCGCGGATCAACGACTAACCGTGCGGACTGTGACGCGGGAGCTCGCGGCGGGTGCCGGGTTGCTGGTGCTGTTTGTTCTTTGGGGAGCGTGGTCTCGGATGGAGAGGATGCGACTTGAGAAGACTGAGCGCACGGAGAACGGCGCACCGCTGAGCAGCTGATTTTCGCGGAGGTTGTCGCTGAGGCCAACACAAGTACCAACAATCAATTCTTTCGGCTCATGATCTTACGGGTGATTCCGTCAGTCAGCTTGCGGACATTGAAATTGAGGATGAGTCCGATCTCCTTATTTGACAATTTCAAATAGGTGAGAAGCTGAGCCTCATGGATCGGAATGACCCTCTCCACTGACTTTATCTCAACGACTACCAGATCTGATACAATCATGTCTACCCGGTAGCCTACATCCAATTGAACGTCACCGTAGAACAGGGGAAGCGCGACCTGCGAGTCTACCTCCAATCCAGCATTGACGAGCTCATGGGCCAGGCACGCATGATATGAGTTCTCGAGAAGCCCAGGCCCCAACCTGGTATGCACCTTCATGGCGCAGCCGATGATGAGTCCCGTCAGTTGGGACAGCGGAAACCCGGTTCCTGCCTGACTGGGCGATTGAATGGACATAACACCATGGTATGACAATAGTCGGCAGCTACCAAACCAAATTCGTTCAAGGCAGGATCCAAAAACCGCAGGCTGGCCTCAGCGATAGCCTCCGCGGAAATCAGCTGCTCAGCGGTTCGCCGTTCTCCGCGTGCTCCGCTCCCTCCTGACAAGGTTCCCAAAATCCACTAGCTTCCTCCACTCATGACCACTCCAGTCAGCGCCCTGGCCCTGATCGGCTCCATCGCAAAGTTGCTGAAGGCCGGAAATGCGGCCGAGGTGACGGTCACGTCGGTTGCCCGGACGTTGCGGGAGGGCATGGGAGCGCGGGAAGTTGCCATCTGGTTCCGGGAGGCGCACGCGACGACCTTCTGCTGTGTTCGGGCCGCCGCCGGCGATCCCGCTCCGCTCCGGCAGCAGGTCCAGGTCCCCGAGCGGCAGCCCGACGCGGAACGCGTTCACCTGGTGCATGAAGCCGAATGGCTCGGCGTGCTCGACCTGCTGCGCGACCTCCCGCCCTCCCATCCTGACGACGACCCGGTTCTCCAGATTGTCGGCGACATGCTCGCGCCCTTCCTCGGGTCCCTCGAGCTTTCCGAGGACCTGGCCTACGAAGTGGCGGTACGATCCCACGAGATCGAAGAGCAGCGGCGGTTCATCACCCTGGTGGTGGATTCGTTGCCGGTCGGCCTGTACGTGGTGGATCGCGACTATCGAATCCAGATCTGGAACCGCAAGCGGGAGATGGGCACCCAGGGCCTCCGGCGGGACGATGTCGTCGGCCGGCCGATTTTCGAAGTCCTGACCCGGCAACCGGCCGAGGAGCTGAAGGGGGAGTTCGACCGGGTATTCACCTCGGGCGAGATCCAGCAGATCGAGCTCGAAGTAGGGAACGACGATGAGCGGCGGTCCTTCCGGATCAGCAAGATCCCCATGCGGCTGGAAGGCGACGAGATCACTCACGTCATCACCGTGGGCGAGGACGTCACCCTCTGGCACAGCGTGCAGCAGCAGATCCTCCAGAGTGAAAAACTCGCGGCGATCGGGCAGCTCGCCGCCGGCGTCATGCACGAGATCAATAACCCGCTGGCCACCATCAGCGCCTGCGTCCAGGCCCTGGAAGGAAGGCTGGACGAGCTCCCCGAGCC
>JBDTTZ010000331.1:0-1544 GCA_040008015.1 Gemmatimonadota bacterium | reverse complement strand
AAGGACTAAGGACTAAGGACTAAGGACTAAGGACTAAGGACTAAGGACTAAGGACCAACAAAATAATCACTTCTTGAGTTCTTCAATTGCCTCCGCCACCGCAGCCTTGGTGTCCGGGTACTGGATCGAATCCTGCGCCGCCCGGAGCCGGGGCAGCGCGAGTGAAGCCGGCACGCTGTTGCTGAAGGCATCGAGAGCCCACTGCCGGAGATACCGCCGCTCGTCGTTGAGGTACGCCGCCAGCAGGTCCAGCGCCCGGGTGGATCCCTTTCTCCCCAATGCCGCAAGTACGAACACCCCGTTCTCATCGTTCGGCACCCGCGCATTCACCGAGTCGAGAAACATCGTATCCGCCGTCTGGGCGATGAGACCGTAGGCCGCGTTGCGAATGGCGTCCCGGTACGACTCCGTCGCCAGGGCCTCGATCAGCACCGCCTGGCGGCGCGCTGGCTCGGCCTTGGCCATGGCCCCGACCGCGGCGGCGCGCACTTCGTAGCTCGGATCGCGGTGGAACTGGTCGGTGACGAGACCCATCGCCTCGGGCCCGCCGACTTCGCCCAGCGCCGTTATTGCTGCGGTCCGCACGGCCGCCGAGGTGTCGCGGGCGGCGGCCTGGAAAACGGGAAGCGCCTGGGTGGTGAAGCCGGCGAGCCCCGCGACGGCCTGGGCCCGGGTGAGAAAGTAGTCCGCCTTGGTGGCGGCGGTGGCCAGCGCCTGCGCCGCCTGGTCGTCCGTCGTGCGCTTCGCCAGTTGATCGATGATCCACTGGCGATTCCAGAGGTCGGGATCCTGCTGGAGCTGCGCGGCAAGCCACCGGGTGGGCTGCTCGAACGTGAGTTTCTTGAGCACCCGGTTGCCGTCGTCGAAGATCACCATCGTCGGCTCGGCGGGAACACTATCGATTCGAATCGTCTGGTCCTGCTCGTCGATCATGACCGTCCGGGTCACCTCACCAGAGGCGGTGCCGACCCGGATCGTCATCGGCATGCGAAACACCTGCGGCGTGGCGAACCGCAGCCCGGCGTTGCTGGTATCGGCCTGGTTGGTGTCCACCTGGACCTGCGTGACGTTCAGCGACAGTGAATGCCCCGCGGCGTCGTACTCGGCCTTGACCATAAATTCGGGATACCCCGCTTGGTACATCCATTCATTCCAGAACCAGTCGAGGTTCTCCCCGGTGGCATCGAGCACGGCCTGGCGGAGATCGTCGGTCGTCGCGTTTTCGTAGGCGTGCTGCTCGAGATAACGCTTGATCGAGGCCCAGAAGCGCTGGTCCCCCAGGTAGCGCTGCAGCATACGCAACACCAGGGCGCCCTTGGGATAAATGTTGTTGGAGCCCAGCGAGGCCAGCGGCATGCGCCGGCGGGCGTCGATCTGCATGAACTGCTGGTACTCGTCCGCGTAGTAGTCATCCTCCGCGTGGCGGCCCAGCTTCACCTGCCAGTACTGTCCCGGCATGAACTCGGCGAACCCCTCATTGAGCCACATATTCGCCCAGTTCTCGGTGGTGACCAGGTCACCGAACCACTGGTGGGCCAGCTCGT
>JBDTTZ010000330.1:0-4264 GCA_040008015.1 Gemmatimonadota bacterium | reverse complement strand
GCTCCAATCCGGCAGGGATGATCACCACCGCCCGGGAGACGAAGGACGGCTGGGTATTGAACGGCGCCAAGATGTGGATCACCAACGGTTCACAGGCCAGCGTCGCGGTGGTGTGGGCCAAGACCGGAGACATCAAGGACTCCAAGTCCATTCGCGGCTTCATCGTGCCCAAGGAGGCGAAGGGATTCAGCGCGAAGGACCAGAAGGGCAAACTGTCACTGCGGGCATCGGACACCAGCGAGCTGGTCTTCCAAGACGTCCACCTCCCCAAACACGCCATCCTTCCCAAGTCGGGCGGGGTGAAGAGCCCGCTGATGTGTCTCACCCAGGCCAGGTATGGGATCGCCTGGGGCGCCATGGGCGCGGCGATGGCCTGCTATGATGAGGCGCTTCGCTACGCGAAGAACCGGGTCATGTTCGACCGGCCGATCGGGCAGACCCAGATTCAGCAGGTTCGCCTGGCCGATATGCTCACCGAGATCACCAAGGCGCAAGTCCTGGCCCTGCACCTCGGCCGGCTCAAGGACGCCGGCACCATGACGCCGGAGCAGGTCTCACTGGCCAAGCGCAACAACGTCAACATGGCTACGGAATGCGCCCGGGAAGCGCGCCGCCTCCTGGGCGCCAACGGGATTCTCGCCGAGTATCACTCGATGCGGCACATGGCGAATCTGGAATCGGTCTATACCTACGAGGGGACCCACGACATGCATTCGCTGATACTGGGGCAGGCGGTCACTGGGCTGTCGGCGTTCTAGGACGTCCTTCCATCAGCTCCTCCGTTCGAGTGGCGGCCCCATCAGCGCGATAAACCATATCATCCCCGCCACACAGCACCAGGCGAACCAGTCTCCCAGCCGCGCATAGATCGTGGGCACCCGCTGGGTCGGAAGGGCCGCGAGCATCATGGTCTGCCCCACCTCCGACGACGCGCTCATTGCGCGCACCCGGCCGTAGGGGTCCACCGCCTCCGAGATTCCGTTGTTGGCCGGCCGGAGCAGGGAGAACCCGTTCTCGATCGCGCGGAACACGGCCATGTGGGCGTGGGTCCGTTCGATGGCTCTCCAGTCATCCGAGGGGCCGATCAGAAGCGAGGCCTTCTGCATCCCGATCTTTCGAATCAGCCAGGGGAAGTCGAGATCCTGGCAGATAGCCGAGCTGACCCGGCCAACCCGGGTTTGCGCGACGAAGACGTGTCCGGCTCCCCTCCCGTACGATTCCGTCTCGAGGCCGACCACCGGATAGCTCTTGGGATAGCGCCAGCGTACCTCGCCCGACGGATCGACAAGGACGGTGAGATTCTGCAGGTAGGGAAACCGGCTTGCCTTCATGATCACCAGCGGAGTGATCAGCAGGTAGATGTGGTTCTCCTGGGCCACGCTCCGTGCCGCCTTGAGCATGGCGGGGTGGTCTTCATCGAGCACCGGCACGTATTCCGGCCAGGCAATGACGCGGGCTCCCAGCTTCGCGGCCTCGATCGTTCGGGCGAACAGCCGGTCCGCATTGGCATTGAACCGGGTTCCGGCCAACAGCCGAGCGGAGTCGGAGGCGCCGGCCAGCGCATTCAGGTCGGCGCCGGCCAGCGCGGTCAGGTCGGCGCCGGCGAACGTCCGGTCGTACTCGGATTCAGAAGGCACGACGGCGGCCACGGTAACCGCATGGGCATCGCGGCCGGCCAGGGCCAGGCGCACTCCGCCGTATCCCAGCGCGAGTGCCAGCACCGTCCCGAATGCCACTGCGGGCGCCCGGCTGTGCCGGGTTCCCGGTGTTTCCTCTGCCAGCGCGTTCAGCACCGGTGCGATCCAGTGCACCAGGAAGGTGAGGCCCGCGATACCGGTGATGGAAACGATCTGGATCAACGGCAGGTCGTAGTATTGGCTGTACGCGGTCGAACCCCAGCTGCCATACGGGCTGTATCGCATGGCCAGCCATTCCATGCTGGTCATGCAGACCGGGAACACCAGGGAGCGCGAGAGGGCCCGGAGTCGCAGGTTCAGCCAACGGTCCAGGGTGTAGGGCACCGAGCGAACCAGCGCCGTGGCCACGGCGAGGAGGAGCAGAAAGCCGAAGGGAATCGGAAGCAGGCCGTTGCGCAGGCTGATGAGCGACGCGACGGTGTAGACCACGACGATCGAGATCCAGCTGCGCCATCCCGACTGCGCCGTGCGGCTGAAGCGGAGCAGGAGAGCCGGAGCCACCCAGGCCGCGAGCGCAATGGTGGTTTGCAACTCCGTCCAAGGCAGGAGGACGAAGCCGGCCAGAAGCAGCACCCAGGATCGTTTTGGCATGTAGAAAGTGAAAAGGTATCGGTGAAACATGTCGCGGGTGTGACGGTTTCGCCGGAGAAGTATCAGCCCACCGGGCTCAATCAGCTAGTGAGACCTACCCTTGGCCCCCCTTCCCGCGCTACTTTTGCCCCGTCCCACGGCACCCTGAACTCCCCCCCCAGGACGAGGTAACCCATTTGAAGATCGCCGTTTGCCTGAAGCGTGTCCCCGACACCACGACCAAGATTGTCCTTACCGGGAGCGGCCTGGCCATAGACGAGGCCGGGGTCAAGTTCATCGCCAATCCCTATGATGAGTTTGCCATTGAGGAGGCGATCAAGCTCAAGGAAACCGCCGGGTCTGGTGAAACCGTCGTCATTTCCCTGGGCACCGACGCCGCCCAGGAAACCATCCGCACCGCGCTGGCCATGGGGATCGATCGTGGGGTGCTGCTCCAGTCGTCCGGCTCCCTGGACGGTCTGGAAGTCGCCAGGGCACTGGCCGCCGAGCTGAAAGACGGAGGCTACGATCTCATTCTGTTCGGCAAGATGGCGGTGGACGATTACAACCACCAGGTCGGTCCCATGACCGCCGAGCTGCTCGGGCTTCCCTGCATCACCACGGTGGCCCACCTCAAGATCACCGGGGGAGCGGTCGAGGCAGAGCGGGAAATCGAAGGCGGCCTTGAAGTCGCTGCCTGCTCGCTTCCCGCTGTCCTGACCTGCGACAAGGGCCTGAACAACCCGCGGCTCCCCACGCTCAAGGGGATCATGGCCGCGAAGAAAAAGCCGCTCGAGGTGAAGCCTGCCTCGCTCGGCGCCGGTACCATCGAGCTGGTCGGTCTGGCCATGCCGCCCGAGCGCCAGGCCGGCAAGATCGTCGGCGAAGGCCCCGATGCGGTCGCCCAGCTGGTCTCACTCCTCCGTACGGAAGCGAAGGTGCTCTAGCATGACCGCCATTCTCGCCATCGCCGAGCAGCGTTCCGCCAGCCTTCGTAAGGTTTCCCAGGAAGCGGCCGCCGCGGCGCGCGGCCTCGCCGATGCCATGGGTGCCACCGTTGATGTCCTGGTCCTGAGCAGCGACGCAGTGATTGGCGTCGAAGCGCTGGGCAATGCCGGCGCCGACCGGATCCTGAGCGCGCGGCACGCCGACTTCGCGCTCTACCATCCCGACGGCTACAGCGCCACCGTCGCTTCCATCGCTGGGAACTATGCGGCCATCGTCTTTGCCGCCACCGCGACCGGTCGCGATCTGGCGCCCCGGGTCGCGGCGAAACTGGGGCAGGGATGTGCCACGGACGTGACGGCACTGGCGGTAGAATCTGGAAAGATCGTCGCCACCCGGCCGGTCTACGCGGGGAAGGTGCTCCAGCGGGTTCGGCTGAATGGCACTCCCGCGATCCTCTCGATCCGACCTAACACCTTCCCCATTACCCCCGTGGGCAAAGCCGGCGCGGCGGAGACGGTCACGGTTCCTTCGTTCACCACCAGGGTGACGGTGAAGGAGATCAAGGCGGCCGCGTCGGCGGCGCTCGACGTGGCCGAGGCTTCAGTGGTGATCTCTGGAGGTCGCGGGCTCAAGGAGCCGGCCAACTTCAAGCTGCTGGAAGACTTGGCGGCCGCGTTCGGGAATGCCGCGGTGGGAGCCAGCCGCGCGGTGGTGGATGCCGGCTGGCGGGAGCACGGCGCCCAGATCGGGCAGACCGGCAAGACGGTAAGCCCGGGACTCTATATCGCCGTCGGCATCTCCGGCGCCATTCAGCATCTCGCCGGCATGCGCACCGCCAAGGTCATCGTCGCCATCAACCGCGACAAGGACGCTCCGATTTTCAAGGTCGCCGATTATGGCATCGTGGGTGACCTCTTCGAAATCCTCCCTCGCTTCACTGAAGAAGTGAAGAGACTCCGCGCCGAACACTAAGGCGACTCTTGACGACTCCCGAAGGCCAGTCTCGCGCGGGCCTGCTCAAGGTACTCGGCGTCGCGTTCGGCGTCGCC
>JBDTTZ010000329.1:0-2483 GCA_040008015.1 Gemmatimonadota bacterium | reverse complement strand
TGTTGCTTCCGCGGGATCCCCACGACGATCGCGACGCCATCATGGAAATCCGGGCCGGTACCGGTGGAGATGAAGCTGCGCTCTTTGCCGCCGACCTGCTCCGGATGTACACCCGGTTCGCCGAACGGCGGGGGCTCACGGTTGAGCCGATTTCGATCAGTGACGGAAATATGGGCGGAATCCGCGAGGCGATTGTCGCCGTCCGGGGGGACCAGGCGTATGGCCTGCTTCGCCGCGAATCCGGGGTCCACCGGGTGCAGCGGGTGCCGGCTACCGAGACTCAGGGCCGCATCCACACTTCGGCCGCGACGGTCGCCGTCCTCCCGGAGGCGGCCGAGGTCGAGGTCAAGATCGAGCCCCAGGACATCAAGATCGACGTCTTCCGCTCCTCGGGCCCGGGTGGCCAGAGCGTCAATACCACGGACAGCGCCGTTCGGATTACCCACCTTCCCACCGGGCTCGTGGTAAGCCAGCAGGACCAGAAATCCCAGCTTCAGAACAAGCTGAAGGCGATGGAAGTGCTCCGGGCCCGGTTGTTGGACCGGATGATCTCGGAACAGGAAACCGCACGTTCCCGGGACCGGAAGGCCATGGTCGGCACCGGGGACCGATCGGCCAAGATCCGGACCTACAACTTCCCCCAGAGCCGGGTGACCGACCATCGGATCAATCTGTCGGTGCACAACCTGGAGGACGTGGTGAACGGGAAGATCGACGAGCTGGTGGATGCGCTTCGAATGGCCAGCCGCCAGGAGATGCTGGGTGACTGAGGCCTCCGCGTCCCGCTGGGCCTTGCTGGCGAGCGTGAGAGCCCGGCTCGCGGCGGCGGATGTTGCGGACCCGGTCCAGGAAGCCCGATGGATCCTGGACCGGGCGGGCGGCGAAAGCGCAACCGGCACATCCATCCGCGTCGGGGCGCTGAGCACCGAGCTGTGCGCCAGGGTGGAATCGCTGACGGAACGGAGAGTCGGTGGTGAGCCCCTGGCTTATGTGCTGGGAGAGACGTCGTTCCGGTGGCTCACGATCCAGTGCGATCGGCGGGCCTTGATTCCCCGCCCGGAGACCGAGGGGCTGGTGGACCTGGTGCTTGCCCGTCAGCGCACCGGGTGCGCGGTGGACATCGGAACCGGCACCGGATGCCTGGCGTTGAGCCTCGCGAGCGAGGGGCAATTCAGCCGGGTGATTGCGGTGGATCGCTCTCCGGCCGCCCTGGAGCTCGCCGCGCGCAACCGGAGGCTGCTGGGCTTGCCGGTAGACCTGGTCCAGGGGGATCTGACCGGGGCACTGGCTTCCGATAGCGTAGACGTTCTCGTTTCCAACCCGCCGTACCTGAGCGAGTCGGAGCACGAGAAGCTGGAAAGCGATGTCCGGGACTGGGAGCCTGCCATGGCGCTGGTGGCCGGTGAGGACGGCATGGATGCGATTCGCCGATTATTCTACGACGGGCGAAGGATTGTCCGCCCGGAAGGGTTGCTGGTGTTGGAGGTGGACTCCACAAGGGCCTCGGTGGCCGCGCAAATCGCCGCGGATGCCGGGTGGGCCGATGTCATGGTGCTGGATGACCTATTTGGCCTGGCGCGCTACCTGTTAGCCCGCCGGCGTGAGGAGAGCTGATGTGGGATAAGGCCCAGGAACTTGGTCGGTTGATCGGCCAGACCCCGGAACACAAGGCCCTGCGGCGGGCGGAGGCCAGCCTCCGGGAAGACCCGGACAGCATGAAGCGCCTGGAGAGCATCCAGGTCCTCGCCAAGAAGATGGAGCAACAACTCGCCAGCGGCCAGGAGCCCGATGAGGCGACCGCGACGTCGTACGAAACCGCCGTTCGGGACCTGGAAACCAGCCCGGTAGGGCAGGCTTACGTCGTGGCTCGAGCCAACTTCGAGAAGGTCATGATGAAGGTCAATCAGCAGATCAGCGATGGCATAGAAAAGGGCTCGACGAGCAGCATCATCAGCCTGGGATGACCAGCCGCTCCGGCCAGTTCATCGTCATTGAGGGCCCTGACGGTGCCGGCAAGTCAGTCCTGACGGCTGCCCTCGCTGGCCTGATGCGAAAGCAGGGCCTGGAGCCGGTCGTCGCGCGGGAGCCGGGGGGAACCCCGGCGGCTGAAGCCCTTCGGCGCGAGGTCCTGGAACGGACCCGGCAGATCGACCCGCTCACCGAACTGATCTACATCCTGGCGGCCCGCGCCGACCTGGTGCATCACGTGATTCGGCCGGCCCTGGAGCAGGGCAGGATTGTTGTTTCAGACCGGTACCAGCTCTCGACCTTTGCCTACCAGGTGGCGGGACGCGGGGTGGATCCGGCGGTCGCCACCCTGCTGAACCGGGCGGCGACGGGGGGACTGGAACCGGACCTGACAGTAATCCTCGACATACCGGCCCAGCGGGGAATGGATCGCCAGATTGCCTCTGGGAAGCGCCAGGACCGCCTGGACCTGCAGGATCGGGGCTTCCAGGATCGGGTGACCGGCCATTATCTGG
>JBDTTZ010000328.1:0-1509 GCA_040008015.1 Gemmatimonadota bacterium | reverse complement strand
GTACTACTCAGCTCCCCCGTCATTGCGAGGGAGCGAAGCGACCGAAGCAATCTGGGTCGGGTTACACACGAAGGGACAGCCGGGCGGTAATGGCCAAGAAGATGCCATTTGCAAGAGACCTACTACAGTTGTTCTTCGTGCATTCCGTTTTCTTCGTGATCTTCGTGTTCCAGTTGTGGCCGGGCCTGAGTCACTGTACCAGCTCAAGGCGGTAATGGGAGACGATTTCAGCAGGCCGGCAGTTGGGTGCTCGCCCGCTTCACCCACTGGCCGTTGGTCGGCATCCCCGCCGCGAGGAATTCCCAGGTCTGGCCAAAATCCTTCGAGACGCAGTAACTGACGAAATAGGCCGGCCGAGTGACATAGGCGTTGTCGATGCGGGTGATCACCGCAAAGTGAAGATGCGGGGTTCCCCCGCCCACGTTCGACACGATGCCCAGCTTCTGGTCGCGGCTGACGGTGTCATTGAGAGCGACGAGCGAGCTTCCGGTCTTCAGGTGGAGGTATTCCAGGATCTCGCCCGGACCCCGCTGGACGTCGATGATATTCGGCGTGCCATTCGGGGGCGCGTTGGTCATGTTAGCAATCATTCTGACCACAATGCCATCGGCGCCGGCGATAAACTTGATACTGTCACTCTGGACCCCAAACCCCCGGGGTGCGCCTCGCGGCTGGTCGTCCGGCACGTGGACGAAGTCCCAGGAGAACGCGGCATCGCTGGCGTGAGAGCCGCGCACCGCTGAACTGCTGGATCACTTCCCAGACCTGTCCGCCCATGAAGGGAAGCTCGATCGGGCCGGTCCCCGAAATGAGCGGCAGGTGCGGCGCATCGATCCCGCTGGCGTGCTGCGCGCCGACCGGGACGACCGTGGCGGTACCGGTGAGCGTCGCGGTGGAACGGATCCGGGCCCCGCCGGCCTGCAACGCAGCGTCGAAGTTGATGCCGGTGCGAAGCCCGGTGGCGCCGTCGGAGATTCCGCTCCCGGTCTGGAACCAGCCGCTCAGCTCGGCGGGGGTCAGAGCATGATCGAACACCGCCACGTCGTCGATGAATCCGTAGAACTGGGCGATCTTCTCGTTCGAGCCGGTGGCCCGCTGGCCCAGCCGCAACAACCCATGGGGCGCCGTGGCTCCGACCGAAGCATCACAGTCGGCGGCGGGGAGGTTCTGGCGGCACAGGTGATCGCCATCGAGCCAGATCTCGAGTCCGAGCCCGCGACGAACCACGAACAGGTGCCGCCATACCGCCGGACTGGGGACCGGGGCGTGGCCGCTGACCTCCAGCCCTTCCATGTAGGGAACTGGATGAGGAATGGCGTAGCTGAACTTGTCGCCACCGAGCCGGAGAAACACCGCCGGCGCCAACTGGGCCGCGGGGCACTGGGCCGCGACGATCAGGCAAATCGTCTCAGTACCGACGGCATGGACCGGGGCGCCGGGCGTTGACCCGCTGGAGAACACCGGCGCTTCGGCGCTCAGCTCGTATTGCGGCATGAAACGAAACATCAG
>JBDTTZ010000327.1:0-3547 GCA_040008015.1 Gemmatimonadota bacterium | reverse complement strand
CTGATGAGCGCCACCGCCTTTTCCGCCGACTCGAGCACCTCGAACGCCGCGCGAGGGACGGTGGCGGGATCCTTCTTGCGCACCAGCATTTCGGCCCAGCCGTAGGTGGCCGCCAGCGCGTTGCGCAGCTCGTGGTTCACCATGGCGAAGAAACGCTCCCGACTTCGGTGCAGGGTCTGCACTTCTTCCAGCAGCCGCGCGCTTTCCTCATGCAATCGGGCATTGTCCACCGCGGCCGCGGCCTGCGCCGCCAGCAACACGATCAACCCTTCGTCTTCCTCGGTGAATTCTTCGCCGGTGATCTTCTCAGTCAGATAGATGTTGCCGAAAACTCCGCGGCGGCCGACGATTGGCGCTCCCAGGAACGATTTCATTTCCGGGTGGTTGGGAGGAAAGCCGAACGACGAGGGGTGGCGGTGGAGGTCCGGCAGCCGGAGCACGCGCGGCTCCCGAATCAGGAAGCCCAGGATGCCATGACCCTGCGGCAGGTTCCCGATTTTCTGCCGGGTCTCCTCGTCGATGCCATAGGTCAGGAAGGCCGCCAGGCCAGTGCCGTCGCGATTGAGTACCCCGATCGCGGCGAAGCGGGCGCCCATCAATCTGGCGCTGTGCTCGGCCAGCCGCTGCAGGACGCCGTCCAGGGATAGCTCAGAAGTGAGGAGCAGTCCGACATCAATCATGGTCTGCAGCCGGTCCTGAGAGATGGGAACGGCCGGTTGAGTGCCTGTCATGTCGGCCCTCCGGATCTTGTTGGACATTTCATGCTTCCTTCACGTCCGCCCGGTTAGTCTGGGATTCAAATGGAGGGACTATGAAGCTCGCCCGAATCGTGGTCGCGGTTGATAATAGCGATGCGAGCCGGGAAGCCGCGAGATCCGCGGCCCGGATTGCTACCCAAAGCGGGGGTGCGCTCACCGTGCTCACGGTCGCGCCGGGGGTGGGGGCGCCGGGCTCCGGGACGGCCACGCCACCGGATCTGCTGGAAGCTTCCTTGGGACGCGACTTCTTCGCGGGATTTCCGACCCTCTCGGTCGAGGTGGCCGGAGTATATGGCCTGCCCCAAGTCGAGATCGGCCGCTACGCGGAACACTGCAAGGCGGACCTGGTGGTCCTCGGCCGCAAGTCGCGGTCGCGGGCTACCAGGATATTTCTGGGTGATACCGCCGACGCGGTCCTCCGGCGCAGCCGGATTCCCTGCCTGCTGGTGCCCCCGGGCCAGGGGAATTCCCGGCACGTCATGGCGGCGCTGGATGGGACCGACCGCGGGCTCATGGTCTATGAGCATGCCGCCAGCTTCGCGAAGACCTGCTCCATGTCGTTTGGTGCAGTCACCGTGGAACCGCGGTGGCAGGGCGAGCCGCAGGCGCTGGCGCAGCAGGTCTGGAGCACCCGGAGCGAGCGGCTGGCGACTCGCATCGCGGACAAGCGAGACCTGCTCCACGTTCGGCAAGGTGAAGCGGTGGATGAGATCGTGGCGGAGATCGGAGCCGTCGGCGCGGACGTGCTGGTCCTGGGCTTCCACCGCGGCGGCCCGGCGCTGGTGGTCGAGAGTGGCAGCGTCAGCCGGAAACTGGTGCATGCAGCTCCCTGCGCGGTGCTGACGGTGCCATTCTGATATATTGCGTGTCTACCTTCTCTCGAATGATGAGACGAGTCCATGTCCGATGTGCCCCGTACCTGCCCGTCGTGCGGCACCCAGTCCAGCGGCAATTTCTGCAATAACTGCGGATCCTCCCTGGGGACTCCCAGCTGCTCCAAGTGTCAGAGCCCGCTCCGCCAGGGGACCCGTTTCTGTCCCGGCTGCGGCGCCGCGACGCCGTGGACGGCAACGAGAGGTCCTGGTGGCGCCCGCACGCCGTGGATTGTGGCCGGTGGGATCGGGGTCGCCCTTTTGGGCGCAATTCTTTACATCGTCGTGAAGGGGCAGCCCCGCGCGACCGCTGCTTCCGCTCCTCCGGATGCGCCCTTCGCCGCATCGAGCGAAAGCGGCACCCCGCCTGACATCTCCAACATGACCCCGCGCGAGCGATTCGACCGGCTGTACAACCGGATCATGGCCGGGCAGGAATCGGGCGACCAGGCCACGGTGGAGCAGTTCACCCCGATGGCGATCATGGCCTACGACCAGCTCGATGTGGTAGACGCCGATGCCCGGTACCATCTGGCTCTGCTTAAGGTCCACGGCAATGACATTCCTGCGGTCATCGCGATCGCGGATACAATTTTGCTGAAGGACCCCGGCCACCTCTTTGGATACATGATTCGCGGCGCCGTGGCCCGATTCCAGAAGGATACGGTGTCCGAGAAACAGGCTTACGCCGATTTTCTGTCCCATTATGACCGCGAGATCGCCAAGGGGCGCCCGGAATACACCGATCATCAGCGGGCGGTGGATGAGTTCCTGAAATCGGCCAAAACTGGCTCATAGCAGATAGCAGATAGCAGATGGCAGATAGCAGATAGTAGATAGCAGATAGCAGATAGCAGGCCGAAGCTACCATCAGCTATCAGCTATATTAAAGTACACGTCACACTCTGGGTGCCATATGAAAGCTGGACACAAGTTCCTGATCGGCGCCGCGGTCATCGTGCTGAGCGTCGGCTATCTGATCTTCGAGGGCGTGAAGCAGACCGGCACCTACTTTTTTACCCCCACGGAGCTGGCGGCCCGGATTGCGGCCGATCCCAGTTTTCATAACGTCGGGGTGAAAATGGGCGCCAAGGTGGTGCCTGGCACCATCCACCGTGATGTGGCCACCCGGACCATCGATTTCCAGGTGAGCGACGGCAAGCAGACCTACCCGGTGAGCTATCGGGGGCTGGCCCCGGATACCTTCACCGATGCGATGGACATCGAGGTCGTGGTCGAAGGGCGGCTCGGCACCGACAGTGTCTTCCGCGCCACGACCCTGCTGGCCAAGTGCGGCTCGCACTACGAGGCGAAGTACAATGGAGAAAAGAAGGCCTGAGCAGTCATGACTCTCCTGGGCAATTTCGCACTCTGGGTAACCTGGCTCCTCGGCATCTGGGCTGCGCTCGCGGCCTTCTCCGGTAAATGGCGGGGCCGCCCCGACCTCACCCAGTCCATCGTCCGCTCCAGCTACGCGATGTTCGGCTTGCTCCTCGTGGCCGCACTCTCGCTCTGGAAGGGACTGCTGAGCCACGATTTCAATATCGAGTACGTGGCGGCGTACACCTCGAGCAACCTTCCGACCTACTTCACGGTGGCCGCGTTCTGGGCCGGCCAGAAGGGATCGCTGCTCTTCTGGGCCTTTGTGCTCTCCATCTTTGCCATGCTGGCCCAGCTCACCACCTCCAGGCGCTATTCCTATCTGCTGCCCTACGTGGCGGGGGTCACCGCCACCGTCATCGTGTTCTTCGTGAGCGCGATGTTGTTCAGCGAAAACCCGTTCCAGCGGCTGGCCTTCACCCCGGCCGATGGCAGCGGGCTCAATCCCCAGCTCCAGAACGTGGCGATGACGATTCACCCGCCCATGCTCTACCTGGGCTACATCAGCATCACCATTCCCTTCGCCTTTGCCGTGGC
>JBDTTZ010000326.1:0-2025 GCA_040008015.1 Gemmatimonadota bacterium | reverse complement strand
CCGATCCGGCTCAGCGATTTTCGGGACCAGACCGTGGTCATCGCATTCTTCTACCGGGCCCGAACCCGGGGCTGAACCGTTCAAATGGACGCGTACCGTGATCAGTACGCGACGCTCTACAACAACGGCAATCACGTCGTCCTGCTGGCGATCAGTGTAGACCCTGATACCATGCTGGCCGCCTGGGCGAAGGAAAAAGGCTACCCGTTCCGGTTCCTGTCCGATTCGACCGGTGCCATCGGCCGGCGCTACGGGGCCTACAATTTCGAGTACAAGATGGACGATCGCAGCCTGTTTGTGATTGCGCCGGACGGCACAATCGCTGACGTGCAGGCGCCCTTCCGGGAAATCGATCCGACGGCCTATCGTCGATTGGAATCGGTGGTGGACAGTCTTTCGCGAGGGAAATAGGGGGGCGGGTGTTGGGGTACTTGTGCGAATTACGCTTTCCAATCGCGAAAGCGCGAAACAGCAGCAAAGCGCGAAGTGGATTCAGTATCGCACCCAGGATAGCAAATGCGATTTTGTAACCTGTCAGTCGTTCTATTTTCGCTCTTTCGCGTTTTCGCGATGAAAAGCTGGATGGCCTGATAGGGCCGGATGGCCCAATCGAGAGGTCGGCGCACGCGATCTCAGGAGCCTTCATGCAGCAGGTCAAAGGCGCGGTCCTCAAGACCCGGCTGAGTTTTGTCGAGGAACATTTCGGCGCTGAAGGGGTGAGCCGGGTGCTGGCGAGCCTGCCGCCGGAGGATCAGCAGGCCCTGGCCATGGTTCTCACGATCAAATGGTATCCCTTCGAGCTGGGCAAACGGCTCGATACCGCGATCGTGGAGGTGCTGGGCGGCGGCCGCCGCGATCTCTTCGAACGCCTGGGCGAGGCCTCCGCCACCAAGAACCTGTCCACCATTCACCACGGCTTCCTGACTCCCGGGAAGCCGCACGCGTTCCTGGCCAAGGCCCCGGCGATCTACGCGTTGTACTACGAGACCGGTCGGCGGGAATACCAGCAGACCGGCGAGCACGATGGTGTGCTCACCACCCATGACGCCGAGACGTTCAGCACGGCGGACTGTCTGACCGTGATCGGCTGGTATCGCAAGGCGCTGGAGCTGTGCGGGGCGAAGGGAGTGCAGGTCGTGGAGGAGGACTGCCGCGCCCAGGGCGGGCCGGTATGCCGCTACCGGGTCAAATGGACTGCGCCATGACCCGTTCCACCTCCGCCAGGCTTGGCTCGATCTCGATCGGTTGATTGTCCTTCGGAGTGCCCGGGTCCTTGAGCAGGTGACCGGTCAGCACCGCGACGACCCGGGCTCCCGGCAAGATGGTTCCCTCCCGTACCAGCCGCCGCACCCCCGCGACGCTCGCCGCACTCGCCGGCTCGCAGCCAACTCCCGACCGGTCCACTACCGCCTTGGCGTCCAGTATCTCCTGGTCCGGAACATCGGTCACCACGCCATTGGTCTCTTGAATGGCGCGCACCGCGCGGTCCCATGAGGCCGGGTCTCCAATCCGGATGGCCGTCGCCACGGTCTCCGGCTGTACCCGCTCCCGGCGGGCGAACCCGCTGCGAAAACCGGCGGCAAATGGGGCGGCGCCCGCCGCCTGCACCGCGGCCAGCCGGGGCACCCGGCTGATCAGGCCGAGACCGAGGGCGTCCCGAAGCGCGGCGCCGAACGCCGCGGTGTTGCCCAGGTTGCCGGCCGGGAGCACGATCCAGTCCGGCGGATCCCACCCGTACTGTTCCAGTAACTCGAAGACGATGGTCTTCTGCCCCTCGATGCGAAATGGATTGATGGAGTTGAGCAGGTAGATCCCGAGCTGCGTTTCCGCTTCCTGGGCCAGCCGCATGCAGACATCGAAATCACCGCGAACCAGCAGGGTGCGTGCGCCGCAGGCCAGGGCCTGGGCCAGCTTGCCCGGGGCGACCTGCCCCGACGGCACCATCACGAGAGCGGGAATTCCCGCGTGCCCGGCATAGGCCGCGAGACTGGCCGCGGTGTTGCCGGTCGAGGCGCACATGACCGC
>JBDTTZ010000325.1:0-12380 GCA_040008015.1 Gemmatimonadota bacterium | reverse complement strand
ACGGCTGGGAGCTGGTCTCTTCCCTGGAGCCCGAGCCGGTCAAGGTTGACCCGTCAGCGCCGCTCCGCCGCGCCTGGACTGATTATCTGGTCGGGGTCATCCGGGTACTCCGGCTCATGAATGCCGCCCCTCCCGGGGCCCGGGTCGCGGTGGCGAGCAAGGTGCCGGTCGGGGCCGGGCTCTCGTCTTCGGCCGCGCTCTGCGTTTCCGCCGTGAAGGCGCTCAGTCTCCTGGCCGGGGTGCGGCTTTCTCCAACCGAGATTGCGGAGGCGGCCTTTCGCGCCGAGCACGATGAAGTGGGCATCAAGTGCGGGCGGATGGATCAGACCGTGTCCACTTTCGCTCAGCGCGGTTCCGCCGTCCTGTTCGAGACCGCTTCCGGGGTCATCAAGAAGGTCCCCATGCCTATCAAGGCGTGGATCGCCGAGACCGGAATCTCTCACCGGCTTGCCGGCGGCGATCTGAACCGGCGGCGCCATGAATGCGAAGAGGCCGTGGCGATGCTCCGGGACAAGGGCTTCCGGGTCAACACGCTGGCCGAGTTGCCTCCCAACAAGCTGGAGCGCGTGCTGGTCGTCCTCCCGCCGCCGCTCAACAAGCGGGTACGCCACGTGGTGACCGAGACCGTCCGGACCCGGCGCGCGGCCGACATGCTGATTCGGAAGGACCTCCAGGGCTTTGGCCGGCTGCTGGTAGAAGGGCACACATCGCTGCGCGATGACTACCAGTCCACAGTTCCCGAAGCGGATTTCCTGGTCGCCTCCGCGGTGCGCCACGGAGCCTATGGGGCGCGATTGAGCGGGGCAGGGTGGGGTGGCGCGGTGGTCATTCTCGCCCCGAAGGAACGGGAGCGCCGCATCGTGGCCGAGGTTTCGGCGGATTTTGAGAAGGCCTATGGGCGAGCGCCGGAGATCTGGTCAACTCCGGCGAGCGGAGGAGTAAAAAGAGAGCCGGTGTAGCCGGAACCCACGGCTCGCCTCCTCCCCTTGCGCAGTTCGCTCCTGATCGACATTCTCTTACCTCTCCGCCTCGGCGACTTGAGACATGCTGATGACACAATTCCTGGATAGTTCTCCCCGGTGAGCCAGCCTCATACTCGGCCGCCTCGGCCCCGGATTCTCGTGGTGGAGGATGAGCCCGAAGCGCTCAATGTCACCGCGCGCCTGCTGGAGCGGGCGGGATACCAGATTGTTCGGGCCAATTCCGCCGACCATGCGTTGCGGATTCTTGAGAAAGATGCCGGCATTGGCTGCGCGGTCGTGGACCTGGGGGTCGGAGGCACCGGCGGGATTGAGGTAGTGAAATGGCTGCGCTGGGCCAGACCGAAGACCCATGTCATCGTCGTCAGCGGGGAGGCGGTGCCCCAATTGCCCTCCGGTGTGACGTTGCTCCCCAAGCCCTATACCATCCAACAGCTGGAAGAAACCATCGACGCCGGCTGCCCGGTGGATTGAAGCCCCCCGGCGCATGCTGCCGCCACGCGACAACAACCAGATTAATTGTCGTATCATCCGGTGACCCCATGACCTCGCCGCGGGAGAGTGGAACGCACTCGAGGGTGAATCGCAGAGGAGTCCAGGCCCGTCCGGGCCTCAATGATTCCCCCCCTGCTCATCCCGGCCCTTACGGGCGGGGCTCTCGGCATACCAGCCCTTCGGGCCAAGCCTCCAGCTATCTTTCAACGCCCGCCCGGGTGGCGAAATTGGCAGACGCATGGGACTTAAAATCCCAAGGGGCTTCACCGCCCCGTGAGGGTTCGATTCCCTCCCTGGGCATTTGGGATTGTGGGATTGTGGGATTGTGGGAATTGAAAGGGCGGCGCAATTGAAAACGCGATACCTCCTGTCGCTCCTGTTATGCGCGGCCTGCAGCCGCCAGGAAGCGCCAGCGATCACTGTCGATTCCACGCCGACGCCGGTCACCACGGATACGGTTCCGTCTGCCAACACGTCTGATCTCATTCGGGTCGATCACCCGGCGCCAAACACCACCATCACCACTCCGCTCACCATTTCCGGCCAGGCTCGCGGCACCTGGTTCTTCGAAGCCTCCTTTCCCGTCATTCTGGTTGACGCCTCCGGTGACACCCTCGCCGTCAAACCGGCCCGAGCCCAAGGGGAATGGATGACCGAAAACTTCGTCCCCTTCACTGTGACCCTTGATTTCGCCGCCCCGGCGTCAGCCACCGGCACGCTCATCCTCAGGAAAGACAACCCGTCCGGTTTACCGGAGCACGACGCCGAAATCCGCATTCCGCTGCGATTCACCCCGTAATTCCGCCACAATTCCCAGGTAGGACCAAACTGCTCAACGCAAAGCCGCCAAGTCGCAAAGGATGAACCGAAGTCGTTCATTCATTGTGAATAATATCTTGGCGTCTCGGCGCCTTTGCGTTAGGCAGTTGCTGTTGATGACTTGCGAGCCGCTCGGATCAACGGTATTACCTACCAGTGTTCCCAATCCTGCTCGCCGCATCGATCGCCCTACAGGCGGGTCAGCCGGGTTCGCCGGCCGGCGAGCGGCCTCGCGACATCATCACCCAGGTCCGCAGGGCGGTGCGGGGCAATACCGTACCGCAGTTGAGGGCGCAGTGGGAGGATTCGCTCCGGCGGCGGCCGGACAACCGGCGGGCCGTATTCTGGCTGGCCCACATCGCGAGCTACAGTTTTGATTTTTCCACCGGCCGCCGGCTGTTCGAGCGCCTGGCACAGGCCCCTGACACGCTGGATCACTGGTCCATTCATGCTGCGCTCGCCCTCGGCTGGCTCTCACTGGGCCGCGAGTCTTTCGACAGCACCCGGCGGCTGGCCACCCGGGTCGCGGCCCTCGCCAAGACGGCAGGCGACCCCGAGGCCCGGGTCCAGGCCCTCACCATGCTGGGGTTTCTTGCCTCGCGCGACCGGGGTATCGCTCCCGCCCTCGACTTCATGAGCCAGGCGGAACGGGACATTCCGCGCGGTGATCTCGAGCTTCAATCGTTGCTGTCCTGCGTCCGCGCGCCAATTCTCTCGTTTGGCGGCGCCGAGCAGGCGGTGGCCGACCTGCGACGGGGAATGGCCGCCGCGCGACGATCGTCGGATCTCTGGATGGTGGGCCAGTGTTACCAGTCCGCGGTGTCGGTCCTGATCAACACGTCGGGAGATGCCCGGGTCATCGAGGCCTACGCCGACAGTGCGGAGACCGAGGAGCGTGCCTCCCGGGATCTGTTTGGTCTGGCCAACACGCTGTTCATCCGGGGTTATGCCCGGCTAGCACGGTCCGACATTGCCGGGGCGAGACGGGTGCTGCTCGAGGGCTCCGCCATTGCGGACACGGCCCGCTCGCTCTTCGCCTCTGCCTGGATCCATCGCTTTACCGGAGAGATTCACTGGCAGGCCAATGACCTGGTCACCGCCGACCGGGAGTACAATGCGGCCGCCGCGGAGTTCGAGAAGCTGGGGGATGTCTTCGGGATTTCCGGCCTCTATCGCAGGCGTGGGGGACTGGCGTTGGACCTGGGCCGGCTGGATGAGGCGGAGACGATTTTCACCGTGGGCCTCCGGAGCTCGGAGTCCGCCGGGATCGTGGACGGCGTGTATTCGAACTGGATCGCACTTGCCGCGGTGAAGATGGCGCGGAACGACTGGACCGGCGCCCGCAACACGCTCCAGAGCGCCGAGTCGTACGGCAGGGCCCACGGTTTCGCCGGGTGGTCCCAGGGGTTGTCGTACTATTTTGGATTGAGTGCCCTGCGATTGGGCGAGCTGGACCGGGCCGAGCGATATCTCAACGATGCTATCCGGGAGAGCGGTCCGGCCCAGTTCCTCGACCGCTATGCCGCCCGTTCCCGGCTGGCCGAGTTGCTGGTCCGCCGCGGTGACGTCGCCGGCGCCCTCCGTGAGTTGAACGGCGCCACCGACCAGCTGGATTCCCTCCGGGGGACACTGGACGACCGGAGCCTCCGGCTGCTGGTATTCCAGACCCGGCGAGAGTACGACGAATCCGACCTCGGCTTCGCCACGATCGCGGCGGCGCTGGTAAAGCAGGGCTACGTAGCGGATGTGTTCCGGTTGGCCGAGCGAAGACGCGCGCAGTTGCTGGCCGACCGGCTGCTGCGGGCCCAGGTCTTCGAAGGCGCCGCCGGTAATGCACCCGCGGCGGCCCGTCCGGGTTCACCGGGAGCGATTCCGGATTCGGCCGGGTTTACCCCGACCGGCACCGCCTTGCTCGAGTATCTCACCGGAACCGGGGGACAGCCGACCACACTCCTCATCACCACGCCCCGTGGCCAGCTCGGCCTAGTGCTCGCGCCCATCGACTCGCTGCAGGACGAGCTGGTGCGCTTCACCACGGCCCTGGAGGCGGGCAGCTATCCCGTCGCGCTGGGGAACCGGTTGCGCGAAGCGCTGCTCGATCGCGCGCTGGCGCTGCTGCCGGATTCGATTCGGCGGCTCGTCATCGTGCCCGATGGAGTGCTCTACCAGCTGCCCTTCGACGCGCTGCCCCAGGCCGATGGCGTCCCGCTGATTGCCCGGTTCGCGGTAAGCCAGGCGCCGTCAGCCGCCATTGCGATGGCGCTCTCGCGGCGACCGGTTTCCACCCGGGCGCCGCGAGTGCTCGCCTTCGGTGACCCCACCTTTGCCCCGGCAAGCCAGGGCAATGTGTACCGGTCGGCCTATGAGGAAACCGGGGGGTTGCCCCGCCTGCCGCTATCCGCCGCGGAGGCGAGGATGGCGGCCGGCTTCGGCCGTGAGTCGGTGCTCCGGCTGGGAGCCCTCGCCAACGAATCGTTCGTGAAGCAGACCGACCTTACGCCGTTTCGAATCATCCATTTCGCGACCCACGCGATGGTGGACGAGCGCAGCGTCGCGCGAACCTCACTGGCGCTCACGGCCGGCGACGGAGACGATGGCTTCCTGAGCCCCGGTGAGGTCACGGCCCTGCATCTCGATGCCGACCTCGTGGTGCTTTCCGGATGCCGCACCGCGGGTGGCGTGCTGATCGGAGGCGAGGGAATCCAGGGGCTCGCTTCGGCGTTGCTGGAGGCGGGGGCACGCTCCGTGGTCGCGACCCGCTGGGCAGTAGGTGACCGCGAGACCGCCCGGTTGATCGAAGATTTCTATCGGGAGCTGGCTCGGGGAGAGCCGGTGGACGAGGCTTTGCGGCTGGCCAAGCTTGCGGCCCGGGACCGGGGTGTCTCGCCCGGACATTGGGCTGCGTTCAGCGTGATTGGAGATCCGGAAGTTCGGATCCCGCTGAAAGCGCCACGCTGGTTTTCACTCTGGTGGTTGGGCGTGGTGCCGGCGGCCGGTTACCTGGTGTGGAGGCTGGCTCGCCGGCGGGCTACGGCGTCGTGATGGTGAACCGGGAGGGACGGGAGCGAAGCGGTACCCCGGTGGCGTACTCCGCCGATATCTGCCAGATGAACTGGCCGGGCGCCAGCGCGCTCACAACCAGCGTCGTATCGGGGGTGGTGGCCTGGTAAGCCTTGCCACCGTCGGGCGTCAGGATCTGCACCTGGTATTGAAGCGCATCCGGTACCCGGTTCCAGGTGAGCGTGACGGGCGCGGAGAACTGCCCCTCGAGCGGACTGATCAGTCGAATCGCCGGCTGTTCTCGCAGCACGTCGTCCCGGCCCCGAAGCAACTGGCGGCCGATGATTCCCGTCGCAAGGAGGAGTGCCACGGATGCCGCGAGTGCCAACCACCGGCTCACCGGCTTCCGCTCCGGCATCGCCGCATTCACCGAGCGCAGCAGCTCGAACTCGGGGAGACAACGGGGACAGGCCATGACGTGGTTGGCCACCGCCAGGCGGGCGTCTTCCGACCCGCTTTGCGTCACCAGCTCGTGCAAACGCTCGGCCGGCGGGCACAGGGAGCGGTCCGCCCCGCGCCGCTCGATCATTCCCTGGTAGGTCCGTCGCAATCCTTCGTCACTCATCCTAACGTCTCCGGTGTCAGTCCCGCTGCCAGCAGACAATCCCGTAATTCCGCGAGCCCGCGATAAAGCAGGTTCCTGGCCTTTGCCTCGGTCCAACCGAACACTCCGGCGATCTCCGTGCTGTTGTAGCCCGCCAGGTACATCCGCACCACCGGCTGGCGCCGGGGGGGTGATCTGTCGATCGCTCGACCGACCATCGCTTCCACCTCCGACTGCTCTACCTGGTCGCCCGGGCCGGCATGGGTCGGAACCGAACCGATGGATGCCGCACTGGTCTCGAGAATGGGCTCCTCCCGCCGTCCCCGGCGCTGCCGGATCATGTCGAGCGCTGCAGACATCGCCGCCTGTCGTACATAGAACGGCTTGACCTCGGCAATCCTCTCGCCCTCTCCCAATGCCTTCCACAACCGGATCCGGACCGCCTGCATGACCTCATCCACGTCATTCCCGGAGAGCCCATGCCGCTGGCTGACCTGGCGTACCAGCCCCGCATAGCGGGCAAGGGTGGCTTCCAGGGCGGGAGAGAGCGAGTCGTGGGGGGACATGCGGGAAAGTTAGAACAAAAATGTGCAGGGTGCAGGGTGCAGCCCTGCACTCTGCACTGTGGTCTCTGCACCCTGTTAGGGTCGATCGATCGACGCCGGTCCGTTGGTCGTGACGGCCCGCACCGGCGCGCCGCCGTGTCCCAGCGTGGTATGGATCCGCCGCGGCTGATGGCCCTGCAGCGTCACCGTCAGGGGAAAGTTCACGTCGAGCGGACCGTTGACGGTGCCCGTCTCCAGCTCCGCCGAATAGTCTTTCGGGATCTGGATTTCGACCGGGCCATTCTGGGTCTCGGCGTCGAGCCCGGCCCCGTCCCACTGGTTGCCGGACAGGGTGACCGACAGCGGTCCGTTCTGCGCCCGCGCATGCACGTCGCCGCCCAGGTTCGATAGGTCGAGGGGGCCGTTCACCACCGACAGGTTCATCGTTCCGCTGACGTCGTGAATCGAGACCGGCCCGTTGTGCGCGGTGGCCTCGATGTCCATGCGACGGGGCACCAGCACCAGGAAGCTCACGCTCCAGGAGCCGTCGCGTGTCGAGGGCCCGGTCGCCCGAAGCACCGCGCCGGTCGAATCGATGACGATCCGGTCCGCCAGGGCCCGGGCATCGCTCATGGACTCATCCCAGGCCTGGATCCGGGCATGCACCTCGATGCCGGGCTCGTCCCACGCCTGTACCTCGACTCCGCCGTTGGTGCCGGCATTGATGCCGAGGCTCTTGCGGGGCGACAGCTCAAACACCCTGACCGTGCAGTGTGGAGTGCGGTGGTGGTTCGTGTTCTCCTGGCAGTCGCTGATCCAGCGCTGGTCGCCGGCCTGGGCGTACGCCGGGGCGGGGAGAGCCTGGGCCAGGGCCAGTATGGCAGCGAGTCTCACGTGCTTCATGGAACACCTCTTGGAATGGTGGAAATCTCGGCGGGTACCGCCTCTGACAGCCCGGATGACCCAAAGGTTGCTCTGGTCCTCCAGGCAATGGCCAGCATTATCTTGTTTCCTCATGCCGACCGGTCATCTTGCCCCGTCAACTGCCTTCCTCCGTCGCCTCGTCCTGGCTCTTGTCCTTGCCCTGGGCTGCGGTCCGACCGGCGACCGGGGCAATCGGACCGACGCCGTCGTGGCCCGCTGGCACGGTGTCGTGGACCTCGCCATTGGGTCCCTGGAGGGGAGCCACGATCAGTTCGGTGAGCCCTCCGGCGCCGCAGTGGGTCGGGACGGCCGGATCTACCTCGCCGACCTTCAGTACAACAGTATCCGGGTCTTTGATCCGACCGGGCACTACGTCTTCAGTGTAGGCCGCCCAGGCAGCGGGCCCGGCGAGCTGAGCGGGTCGTGCTGCCTGGCGTTCGACACCGCGGGCGATCTCTGGGTCCGCGATGCCAGGAACGGCAGGTACAACCGCTACCGGATCCAGGACACGACGGCGCGCTTCATGGAACAGCGGCTGATGTCGAACGCCGCGCGGGGGTACGTCGTGCCGATCACCTTTGACCGGGACGGCCGCCTCGTTGATGTGGGTCTCGGCGAGTCCGCTACCGGAGTAACGACTGTGCTTCGTGTCCATAGGGATTCGACCGGTCGCGTCGTCTCGGTGGATTCGATCGTGGGTCCCCCCCTGGACAGCCTGGGCCAGCATCTTATTCCCAGCGGCCCCGGCATGATTGTCTTCCTCCAGCAACCCTACGGCCCCAGGCACCTGGTGGGACACGCTCCCGGTGGCGGCTGGGCCAGCGCGGTCTCTTCCCGATATCTGGTGCACTGGGTAGTGGACGGGGACACTGCCGGCACCCGGACGGTGCGGCGCGATCTCATCGGGCCCGCCCTCTCCGCCCGGGAGCGGGCAGTTGCCGAGTCCACGCTTACCGCCAACGCGTCCGGGATCGGTCTAACCGGCGCCGCGGTGCCGTTCGGCGTTCCTGGGGCCAAGCCGCTCCTGGCCGCCCTCATGTTCGACGTCGCCGGCCACCTCTGGGTCCAGATGAGCGTGGCCGACGGCGAGCTGAACCGGGCCGATGTCTACGACACCAGCGGCCACCGGATCGCGATGGCCGAGTGGCCCACAGACGTGGACCTGCGAGATGGACTTCTCCTGGATCACGTCGCGTTTGGGGTGCGGGAGGACAGCGCCGGGGTGTCGCAAGTGGTACGGGTACGGTTTCGCTAGATTCTATCTACCAACGTTCGGGAGCTTGAGAATGCAGCTTGGCTTGATTGGTCTCGGTCGCATGGGCGGCAACATGGCTCACCGCCTGGTCCAGGCGGGGCACCAGGTGGTCGGGTTCGACCTCCAGGCCTCGAATCTGGCGTCGGCCAAGGCGGTCGGGGTGACCGGTGCCACGACCCTCGCGGACATGGTTGCCCAACTGAAAGCGCCGCGCGCGGTGTGGGTCATGGTGCCGCACGGCAAGCCGACCGAGGACACCATTGCCGGCTTGCTTGAGTTGCTGGCGCCCGGCGACCTGATCGTTGACGGCGGCAACTCCCACTACGTCGAGTCGATCAGGATCGCGGGGATCTGCGACCAGAAGAAGGTGGGCTTCATCGATGCCGGGGTGAGCGGCGGGGTCTGGGGTCTGAAAGAGGGCTACTGTATCATGGCCGGTGGCACCGAGCAGTCCATCGCCCGGCTGCAGCCGGTATTCACCGCGCTGGTCCAGCCCGGAGGGTTCGCCCACGTGGGCCCGGTCGGAGCCGGCCATTTCGTCAAGATGGTCCATAACGCCGTCGAGTACGGCATGCTCCAGGCCTTCGGCGAAGGGTTCGAGTGCCTGGAACGGTCCGACTTCAAGCTGGACCTGGAGCAGGTCGCCGAGATGTGGCGCCACGGGTCGGTGGTGCGTAGCTGGCTGCTGGACCTGATGGTTCTCGCGTTCCAGCACGATGGCAAGCACCTCGACAAGATCGCCCCATACCTTGACGACTCCGGCACCGGACGCTGGACCATCGAGTACGCCGTCGCGAACGCCATTCCCATTCCCGCGATCACCGACGCGGTGTACGCCCGATTCCTTACCCGGGACGAGAATCACTTCTCGGCGCGGGTCATCGCAGCCTTGCGCAACCAGTTTGGGGGACACGCGGTGAAAGCAGCGGACTCGTCCAATCCCTCAATCCCTCAATCCCGCAATCCCCCAATCCCCTGATGGAACATCTCGAATCCGAATGCACCGGCATGGAGACCGGCACGCCACCGGAGTCCTCGCTCATGGTGATCTTTGGCGCCGGCGGCGACCTCACCCGCCGGGAGCTGATTCCATCCCTCTACCAGCTCTTCTCCGAGGACCTGCTGCCGCACCAGTTCGCCGTCCTCGGGTTTTCCCGGGGCGACTGGAGCGACGACGAATTCCGCCGCCGCATGCTGGAGGCGTTCGAGCCCAAGCCGGATCCGGCGACCTGGGAACAATTCGCCAAACTGCTGCACTTTTCCCCTGGTGATTTCGACGACGCCTCGGCCTACGCCCGGCTCAAGGGACGGATCGCCGAGCTGCAGAAGGCGCATGACGTTCCCGACAACGTCTTTTTCCATCTTGCCTGTCCGCCCAGCTTTTTCCCGGTCATCGTGGATCAGCTGGATGCGGCGGACATCGAAAAGGGACAGGGATGGCGCCGCCTGGTGGTGGAGAAGCCGTTCGGGACCGACCGGGCCAGCGCGCGGGATCTCGACCAGCGGCTGCGCCGGGTCTTCTCCGAGGAATCGATCTACCGGATCGATCACTTTCTCGGCAAGGAGACCGTGCAGAACATGCTGGTCTTCCGCTTCGCCAATCCCAGCTTCGAGCCGATCTGGAACCGCAATTACATAGACCACGTGCAGATCACGGTCGCCGAGGACATCGGGATCGGCACCCGGGCTGCCTTCTATGAGACCGTGGGCGTAGTGCGGGACATGGTGCAGAACCACCTGCTCCAGCTGCTCTGCATGGCGGCGATCGAGCCGCCGGTCCGCTTCGATGGTGCGGCGCTGCGCGACGAAACCGTGAAAGTGCTGCGTTCGATTCGTCCCATCGACATCGATACCGACGCCGTGCGGGGGCAGTATGGTCCCGGGTCGCTGAACGGTGCGGCGGCTCCCGGGTACCGGGAGGAGGCCGGGGTGGCGCCGGGTTCCTCCACGCCGACCTTTGTGTCACTCAAGTTCGTCCTCGACAACTGGCGCTGGGCCGGCGTTCCGTTTTACCTGCGGACCGGCAAGCGCATGGCGAAGAAGCTCACCGAGGTCGCGATCCAGTTCAAGCCCACGCCGCACCTGATGTTCCCGGTGACCAAGGCGAAGCTGCATCAGAACCAGCTCACCTTCCGGCTCCAGCCCCAGGAAGGGATCATCCAGACCTTCGCCGCCAAGCGGCCCGGCCCCGAACTGATCATCTGCCCGGTCCGGATGAACTTTCTCTACACCGATACCTTTGTCCTGAAGGCGGCGCCCCGGGCCTACGCCTGGCTGCTGCGCGACGTGATGCAGGGCGACCAGACGCTGTTCGCCCGAAGCGACTGGATCGACGCCGCCTGGGCCATCGTCGATCCCATCGTCCGGCACTGGGAGACGCATCTTCCCACCGACTTCCCCAACTACGCTGCCGGCGACTGGGGGCCGGTGGCCGCCGACCGCCTGATGGACTCCAGTGATCGCCATTGGGACGTGATCTAGCGGGTAGGTCGGGTGTCCCCGCCCGCCCCGTCTCGCCGGCTTGAATACCGGCTTGAATAATGGAATACCTCATCCTCTCACCCGATGACTTCGCGTCGCATGCCGCCGACCGGATCGCCCGGGAGATCCTGGATCTCGGCGGATCCCGGGCCGCTCTCAGCCTCGCGCTCTCTGGCGGCAACACCCCGGGTCCGGTGAATCGAGCCCTCGCTCGGCGCAGCGACATTCCCTGGGGCCGCATTGACCTCTACTTTGCCGACGAACGCGCCGTGCCACTGAATGCTCCGGAAAGCAATTACCGCATGGTGCGTGAGTCGCTGCTGGACCACCTGCCGGCCCCGCTCCACGCGGTGCACCGCATGGAGGCCGAGCGCGAGGAGGTGGCACAGGCCGCAGCGGACTATGCGGCGTTGCTCCCCGACCAGCTCGACCTGCTATTGCTCGGTCTGGGCGAAGACGGACACACCGCGTCGCTGTTTCCCATTCAGACCGACCCGGACGATCCCCGCCGAGTGTTTTCCGTTGTCGCCCCCAAGCCGCCGCCGCTCCGTATGACCATCGGCCCCCGCCTGGTTCAGGCCGCGGGCACTCGACGCATCGTCCTGGTCCAGGGCGGCTCGAAGGCGAGTGCCGTCGCCATGGCATGCGAGGGACCCTGGAATCCATCGGCGTGCCCGGGCCAGCTGGCCCGCGACGGGCTGTGGATTCTCGATCAGCCCGCCGCGCGCGAGCTGGGAGGCAACTGAGTATGCGGGTGCTCGCCGGAGACGTTGGTGGAACCAGCGCTCGGCTCGCCCTGGTGGACGTCGATGGAGACCGCGCCACGATTCTTCATCGCCAGGATTATTCCAGCACCCGGTATCCCGGACTGGCGCCGATCGTCCAGGAGTATCTCGCGACCCTCGACCAGCCGCCCGAGAACGCCTGCATCGGTGTGCCCTGTCCGATCGATGAGGGCATCTGCACCCTCGCCAACCTGAACTGGGTCCTCGACCTGGGGAGCTTTCGGCGGGAGACCGGTCTCAAGGCCGCGCTGCTCATCAATGATTTTGCCGCGCTGGGACACGCCATCGGCTTTCTTCAGCCGGCGGACCTGGTCACCATCTTCGAGGGGACCCGGGTCCCGATGGCGACGATGGGGATCATCGGCGCCGGAACCGGCCTGGGGCAGGGTGGGCTGGTCTGGGATGGAGAACGGTACCGGGTGGTCGCGTCAGAAGGGGGACACGTCGACTTCGCGCCGCGCAATGAGGAGGAGATCGCCCTGCTGCGGTTCC
>JBDTTZ010000324.1:0-14564 GCA_040008015.1 Gemmatimonadota bacterium | reverse complement strand
CCGTCGTCAAAGTAGGCGCGGCGATACCACTCGCCATCCCACCCTTCCGATTCGATGGCGGTGGTGTACGCCTGGGACTGGTTCCGCAGTTCCGCGGCCGTTGCCGGGTCACTCCGGGCCTCGGCGTGGGGTGCAAACTCCCGAAGCACCGTCGCCAGGAACCAGCCGAGCCAGATACTCTCGCCTTTGCCCTCGACGCCCACCCGGTTCATGCCGTCGTTCCAATCCCCGATACCGATGAGGGGAAGGCCATGAGCGCCCGCGGTGCAGGCCTTCCGGAGCGCGCGGAGACAATGATCGTACACCGAGCCGGTTTCCCTGGAGACCTTGGGAGTGTCGAAGAGCTCCAGCTCGCCCGGCTCCAGGAGTCTCATGGACAGGTAGGGAACCTCGACATCGAGCAGGACGGTGTCCCCGGTGATCTTGACGTACTGGTCCACCACAAAGGGCAACCAGGCCAGGTCATCGGAGAACCGGGTCCGTACCCCGCGGCCGCTCTGCGGGTGCCACCAGTGCTGCACGTCTCCTTCCAGGAACTGCCGCCCCGCCGCCCGCAGGATGTGCTCGCGGGCGATGGCCGGCTCGGCATACACGAACGCCATGACGTCCTGGAGCTGGTCGCGGAATCCGTACGCGCCGCTGCTTTGGTAGAGCGCGGTTCGTCCCCACATCCGGCAGGCCAGCGCCTGGTACAGCAGCCAGCGATTGATCATCACATCGAACCCCGGTTCCGGGGTGCGAACGGTGACGACCGACAATCGCTGTTCCCAGTGCTCCACCGTCTCTGCGGCGGCGGCGGTGACCTTGGCGGTGGTGTGATAGCGGGCCAGCAGGCGCTGGGCTTCGGCCCGGTTGGCCGCGGCGCCAAGTACGATGGCGATTTCGCGGGTCTCGCCCGGCGCCAGCTGGATGATGCACTGGAGTGCGGCGCAGGGATCGATGCCCGCGCCGGTGGTTCCCTCCAGCGCCGGTGAATGGAGACCCGCCGGGTTGGCCAGCGACCCGTTGCGGCCCAGGAACTCGCGGCGGTCGGCGGTGAAGCCGGAGACCCGTTCCGTCATGGCGCTGAAGGCCACCCACTCGGCAAACTGCGGATCGAAAAAGTTCTGCGCGAGAATGGCTTCGGTCGCGATATCGAACTCGGTGCGGACCTGGTGCCGGGTGCGTTCCCGGAGAAATCCGAGCGTCCACTCGACATACGACGTCAGCCGTATCCGTCGGGGACCGCTGTCCCGGTTGGTGATCCTGAGGATCGAAAGCTTGACCATCGCGTCTTCCGCAAGGCCCAGCGCCAGGTGGGTGAAGATTCCTCCGTTGTCCAGCTCGAAGGTGGATGTGCCGGCGTTGTGCCGGACCGCGTACGCCGCATCCGATCGCACCGGCGATGGAGTAGGGCACCAGAGCTCGCCAGATTCGGCGTCCTGCAGGTAGATCACCTCGCCGGGTGGGTCGCTCACGGGATCGTTAGCCCAGGGCGTCAGCCGATAGAAGTAGCTGCTCCCCGCCCAGCTGCAGCCGCTGCCTCGCTCCGAAACCAGGAATCCGCCCTGGGGGTTGGCAATCACGTTGATCCACGGGGCAGGAGGCAGCGCGTCTCCCTGCACCCGGATCTGGTAGGAGCCGTCCGGCGCCAGCCCACCGAAACCGTTGTCGAACTGAAGCTCGGGATCGGGCACGCCGTTCGGAGAACCTGGAAGCACCCCGGCAATTCGGGACGTCTGGGCATTGCCCCTGCGCTCCACCTCCGGGACTTCGGCCAGCGTGCGCCAGAGCGCGCGCGCGGCCGCGGTCGCGACCGAAAGCCCGGGCACGCCGCGTTGGAGCGGGTGAACGTCACCGTCCTGGGAGTCGCTCTCCTCCTGCTTCAACATTCCGTCCACGATACGGCCCAGGGGGCGTCCGTCGCAGAGCAGGTGGACCTGTGCGGTCGCGCGCAGCATGAGGAGCTCGTCAGGACGCAGCGTGTCCTGCCGGCGGATGAACACTCCGCCTGGTCGCTCGCTGAACCCGCTGTCAGCCGAGCTCAGCAGGGCTTCGGTGATCTTCTCGTCCAGCTCCTGCTGGTAACTCGGCGGATGCTGGTTGACGATCACCAGGTCCACCATCATCCCTCGCCGCCGCCAGTAATGGTGGGCCGTGAAGAGCTGGCGGAGAGTCGGAAGACCGTCCGGCGAGGAGATCATTGCCAGCAGTATCGGCCAATCGCCAGAGACGCCCTGCGACCAGAGCAGGCCCTGGGATCCCCGGTTCCGCATGAGCTCGTCCTGCTCGGCGCGCAGGGCAGGATGCACATCCTGGAGGTGGCCGGCGATTTCCTGGAACACCCCGGCATCCGCGGGGCTGATGCCAAGCTCCCGGAGCTCAACCTGTGCGGTGGTCCACGCCAGGTCGAGCGCGCGCTGCGCGGCATGGGTCTCGTGGTACCGCCCCGCCAATTCCAGGGCGCGTTCCTTGGATGACGTGATGAGCGTGGTAAAAGCGACCGAGACTGACTGGCCCGGCTGGAGCCGTATCCGGGTCCGGAGCGCAAAGACCGGGTCCAGGACCGCGCCGGTGGTTCCGGAGAGCGCCCCGTCGGTCTTCATCGCAAGCGGATCGCGGGTTGAGCGTCCGCGCCCGATGAAACGGGACCGGTCGGTTTCGCAGGTGACCCGGCCCACCCGCTCTTTCCCGGCGTCCACGACGTGGACCAGCCAGAGAGTGCGTTCCTGGGCCGACCGGGGCCGCCGAGTGGCGGTGATGGCGGAACACCAATCGTGCCATTCGGTTTCGACGAAGAGACTGGAGAACGCCGCGTGGGCACGATCGCTGTCCGGAAGCGCCAGGACGATCTCGCCATAGCTGGTCAGCTCGATCTCGCGCACGGTATCGCCGCTGTTGGTCACTGAAACCCGCCGCACCTCCGCGGCATCGGCCGGGACGACGGTGATCTCGGTTCGGGTCTCGATGTCGCCGTCCAGCCGGTCGAAGGAAACCTGGTCGGTGCCCAGGAGCGACCGATACCGATCGGCGGAGACGCAGACCGGCTGATGCGCGGAGGACCAGACCCGGCCACTGCTGAGGTCCTTGAGGTAGCAGAACTGGCCGGTGTTGTCCCGGGTTCCGTCGGCCCGCCAGCGGGTGACGGCGAGGTCCTCGTAGCGGCTGTAGCCGGCGCCGGCATGGCTCACCATGATCGTGTACGGCAGCTGGCCCAGGAGGGCGACGTGCGGATGCTCGGTGTCCGGGGTCGTGAACTCCCGCACCGCCGGGCGCTCCAGGTCCGGATCGGGGAGCGCTTCCTCGGCGCGCGCGGTCTGGACCGACTGCAGCTGAAGCCGGCGGGGAATTCGCTCGTGCAGCAGCAACTCGGCGGACCGGACCAGGGGATCGGCGTGGAAGCGCCGCTGCCACAGCTGCGCCGTCAGGACGTTGGTAAGCGACACCAGCGTCATGCCGTTGTGGTGCGCCATGTAAGTGCCCACCACGGCCCAGCGCCGTCCCGGCGCGGGGCGGGTGTAGTCCAGGGCGTCGCGGAAGCCGAAGGGACCGAGCGCGCCTCGCCGCTCCAGGGCGGCCAGGTTGCCCAGGGCCTGGGCCGGATCGATCATCGCCGCGAGACCCGAGGCGTAGGGCGCGACGACCAGGTCGCGCCCCAGTCCGCGCTTGAGCGCCAGGTCGGGCACGCCGAACGCGCGATACTGATAGACCAGGTTCCGGTCGCGCAGATTGTAGGCGCTCTCGCTGATCCCCCACGGGACCCCTCGTTCCGCACCGTAGGCGATCTGCCGCTGCACCACTCCCTGGTAGGTCTGGTCCAGCACCGTGAAGGGAAAGGACCGCATGACCAGCGGCGGCATCAGGTACTCGAACATGCTGCCACTCCACGACACCAGCGCCGTCTCGCCGGCGGCGCGGGTCAGCGTGCGGCCCAGCCGGAACCAATGTTCGACCGGGACGTCTTTCTTGGCGATCGCCACGAAGCTGGCCAGCCGGGCCTCGGAGGCAAGCAGGTCAAAGTACGAGTTATCCAGACAATGCGTGGTATCCTGGTAGCCGATGGCGAAGAGCTTGCGGGCCGGATCGTAGAGGAAGCGGAAGTCCATCTCCCGGACGTAGGCATCGGCCCGATTGGCGAGAGCCTCCAGCCGGGTGACCAGGCCGGGACCGCGGGAATCCTGCTCCAGCTCGCGATGGCTGGGATACGAGTAGGTGGCTTCCCGGTCGCGGCCGATCAACACCCGGGAACTCAGGTCGGCGAGCCGGGATTGATGCTGAGCGATGAGCCCGCGACTCCAGTCAATCCATTCCGTGGCCGCTGCGAGGTCCTCCTCGGACTCGGACGCGAACTTCTTCAGTGTTTCGCTCGCGCTGCCCAGCGCCTCGGCCAACGAAGCCAGGTCACGCTGCGGAGGGCTGATCGGTGTTGCCACCCCCAGGACAGCCAGGGCGTTGCGCAGCTGGGCCTGCACCGTCGCGACCCCGGCGACCGGGGGCTGACCGGTGGCCGCCACCCGCTCGAGGCTTTCCACCGCGAGGCCGACCCCGGCAGCCAGCGCCCGCCATGTCCGGGCATCGAACACTGGTTCGTCGGCCACGGTCAGACATGCCTGCCGCACGGCGAGGAGATGGCCGGCCAGGTTGCCGCTGTCCACCGTCGATATGTAGCCCGGCTCGAGAACGCTCAGATCCTTGAGACTGTACCAGTTGTAGAAGTGGCCCCGGAAGCGGCGCATCCGCTCCAGCGAACGAAAGGCCAGCTCGAGCCGCCGGGTCATCGTCTCCAGGGTAATGAACCCCAGATCGCAGGCGCTAACGGTGGCCAGCATCTGGAGACCCATGTTGGTCGGAGACGTCCGCATCGCGACCATCGGCGAAGGGTCTTCCTGGAAATTATCCGGGACAAGCCACTGGGTGTCGGCGGTGACGAAATGGTCGAAGTACCGCCAGTGAAACAGGGCGTAGCGCAGCGCCGCGGCGCGGTGAAATGGCGCCAGCCTTCGTTCCCGGCCGACCGGGGCGCGATTGAGCGCCCGCACCACGATGGGAGCTGCCAACCACAGGCCGACCAGCGGGACGATAGACGCGACCAGCTGCCACTGGCGGGGACTATCGGTGTGGTGCCGGATGATTTCGAGGCCAATGGCGAGGGCAGCCAGGCCGGCTCCGGTCAGGACGGCCGGCCAGAGGGACCGCCAGCTGGCCCGGATGGTCTGAGTCAGCCCTCGCTCGGTCTGCGACGCGGTTTGCCATTCGATGAGGTATCGCCCGGTCACCAGCATCCGCCACAAGGTGCGCAGGATGGCATCGGCGGATACCCAGGCCTGGTGCGGGAGGAAGACCAGGGCCAGCCCGATTTGCTGCGCGCTGGTGATGGCATCCCGCCCGACCGCCCCGTAGTAAGCCCGCCACGACTTGTCAAACGGTGGGCGAATCACCGCGAGCAGGAGGGCGACGATCCACGGCGCGGCTACCGCGCCCAGGGCAAGCCAGGTCCAGCGCCAGGGAGAGCCGGGAAGGATGGTCCATCCCGCCACCAGGAAGGCAAGTTGGGCCAGCTCGACCGTGCTGCGCCGCATGTTGTCGAGAATCTTCCAGCGGGAGAGCAGGGACAGCCGGTTCGGCTCCGGCCCGTCCGGCCCCGGTACCCTGCTGCCGAGCCATGGCAGCAGCTGCCAGTCACCCCGGATCCACCGGTGCTTGCGGCTGGTGTAGCTGAGGTAGGTTCGCGGGTAGTCGTCGTAGACCGTGATGTCGGTTGCCAGGCCCGCTCGGGCGTAATTTCCTTCGATCAGGTCGTGAGAAAGGAGGGTGTTCTCCGGAAACCGGCCGTGGGTGGCCCGCTCGAACGCATCCACCTCGTAGATTCCCTTGCCGGTATAACTCCCTTCGCCGTAGAGATCCTGGTAGACATCGGAGACGGCGGTGGTGTAGGGATCCACGCCCGGATGGCCGGAGTGAATGGAGGCGAACCAGGAACGGTGCGCACTGGGGAGCGCCACCCCCACTCGCGGCTGCAGGATCCCGTAGCCCCGCACGACCCGCCCCAGCGCCGGGTCGTACACCGCGCGGTTGAGCGGATGGGCCAGCGCGCCGATCAGGAGCGGAGCGGCCCCGGGTGGAAGAACGGTGTCGGAATCCAGGGTGATCACGTAGCGCACTCCCCGCAACGGCTTCACGTCGCCTTCGATCACCGAGAACGCCTCCCGACCGTGCCCGCGCAGAAAGCGGTTGAACTCCGCCAGCTTCCCTCGCTTCCGCTCCCATCCCATCCAGACGCCTTGGCGCGGGTTCCACCGCCGGGACCGATGGAACAGGTAGAACACGTCCGCGACGCCTTCGCCGTAGCGGGCATTGAGCGCGCGTACCCCGTCGACGGCTGCCGCGACGATCGCGTCGTCATCCTCCCGGTGCTCGGCGGCGGCATCGGTGAAGTCGCTCAGCACCGCGAAGTGCAGATGGGATTCCCGGTTGGCCAGGTACTGCGCCTCGAGGTTTTCGAGCGCGCGGCCCACGGCGCCCACACTCTCGAACAGGGTGGGGACGACGACGGCGGTCCGGAACTCCGGTGGGACACCCTCCTCGCCGAGATCGAGCTTGGGCAGGGTGCGTGGAGGCAACAGCGCGGTGACCAGCTGATTGATGACACCAACCCCGATGTCCGCCGCGGGCAGGAAGGCGAACGCCACCACCAGCGGCAGGGCGGTCCAGCCCATGGGCCCGGCAAGCCACACCAGCGCAGCAAGCGCGGCCACGGTGCTTCCCGCGATGCCACCGACGAACACGATGTTGGGATGGCGGAGAACCCAGCCATGGATGGATTCGCCGATTCCGGGCCAATATCCCGTGGTGCGCTCGAGCTCGGGCAGACCACCATCGATCAGGTAGTAGCCGACATGTTTCACTCGCGGATCGGCGGCGGAGTCCGGCCCGGCCGCTTCCGCCAGGTCAATCGCCGAGCGAGCGACCGTCTCCTCCGGAATCCGGGTTCGCTTCGCGATCCGCTCCACCGAATGGCGATAGTGATCCCGGGTCGCAAACGTCATCCGGGGATAGAACCCCGACGGGTCTTCCCGGAGCACCGCCTCGGTGACGCTCTGGTGCTCCACGAAAACCCGCCAGTCCATCCGGGCCACGGCGAGGAGGCTGGTAATACTGTTCGCCATGGTGATCTGGGTGAGGGCGAGCCGCTGAGTGGACTGGGAGGCGGCTTCCTCCGCGTTCAGGCCTTCCTCCTCGATCCAGTGCTCCAGCAGGGTGAGCGAGGAGGCGGGGACGGCCGCCAGGCGCAGCTGCTGGAGAAACCGGGACACGAACGCGGTGGTGAGCTGGGGACGGTCGGAAAGGAATTTCTGCAGCACCTCGTTCAGTGACTCGGATCCCGCTCCGCTGGCCTCCTGGATTTTCGCGACCCACTTGTCCGCGAGCTCGATCTCCGCGAGTCGCTGGACCGTCCGCAACGCCATCCGGCGAATGTTCTCGATCAATCCCAGGCGGACCATGGCGGGGACGGCCCACAACTCTCCAATCGTCAGCGTCGCGACATCCTGAAAAGCACCCGCAAAGCTGGAGACGTTGTCGAGATCGATCCGGCCTTCGGTGTGGGAAATCAGGGTAATCGCCAGTTGGTAGACCCGGGGATATCCTGCCAGCGGCCCCGAAATCAGCTCGGGTAATTCCCGGTAGTAGGAGCGGGGGAGACTCTCCCTGACTTCGCGAATGTGCTCCTGCACCACGTGGTAGTTGTCCAGGAACCATTCACCGGCCGGACCGATGTTGATCTCCCGCTCCACGCCCTCGGCCAGGCTCGAATGCACGTCGTCCAGGATTCCCCGGGTTTCGTTCAACCGCTCGAGCAGGGGAGTCTTTCCTCTCCCCCGTCCGCCGGCCCGGACCCGCTGCCGCCGGGCGACCTCCCGGGCACGCTCCGCCAGGTGCTCGGCGCCCAGCAGCTCGCCGCGGATCGGGCCTGCAAGCGTCTCCTCGCGGCTGAGTGCGGAGCTGGAAAAGAGGCGGGAAAGGAAACGGTGTGGGTTTAGACGGGGCGCGTTCAGAGGCACGTAGCATCACTTCCACTGAAAGGGTCGATTGAGCTAACCCAATAATGAGTCAATTCTTGGCTGCGTCCGGCGACGCACCTCACATTCGGGAAGCCAAACCAGTGCACCGATCCGGGCTTCCTCGATCCGCAAAGTATCCGGCTCTTGCAAAGATCGCTGATTTTGGGAACCGGGGCGCCCTGCACCGACCAGCAGGTGACATTCTAACTGATTGTGACTAAGGGTGTTAGAGCGAAAGTGGAAAACTGGCATACGGGTTGCCCTTGGGGAGGGAGCAGACGAGCTGTTCAGCAACTCATGAATTCAATCGCATTGACCTCCGCCCCCCGGAGTACAGTATGACCCGCAAAGGTTTTACGCTCATCGAACTTCTGATTGTGGTCGTGATCATCGGCATCCTCGCCGCCATCGCGATCCCCAAGTTCGCTAACACCAAGGCCAAGAGCGTCCTGGCCTCGATGAGGACCGACCTGCGAAACCTGGCGACCGCCCAGGAAAGCTACTACTTCGACTATTCGGCCTACGCCCCGGCCGTCGGGGCCAACCAGGCCCCTGGAGTTGCTGCCTTCCAGGCGACGATTGGCAATGTACTGGGCGCGATCACCAATGCGAACAACCTGGGCTATACCGCGACGATGACCAATCCGCTGGTGACCGTCGCCCCGACGACCTGCGGGATTTACGTTGGACCGATCGCAAACCAGCCCAATGCCGCCGTGACTCAGGAGGCATCCCCGGGCTGCTGGTAACGACGTTCAGAGCGGTGGTGGGGGAAGGGGAGTCGGCAAACACCGGCTCCTTTTTCTTTTTGGGTATCGCGAGAAGCAGGGGAGGGAAACCGAGGAAGCTTAGTGTGAACTGAAAGGGCTATCCCTTTCAGGGACATTCAGTTACCTTCTGTTCCCTTCAGTTACTTCTCAGTTACCGGTAGGGTGGTTCATGATCAAGGTTGCGCAGGTGTATCCCGAGACTCTCGCCGCGGAACTCGGCCTCAGGCCGGGGACCGAGTTGTTGAGCGTCAACGGACGCAGGCTGGAGGACTTCCTCGACTGGGAGTTCCTGACGGCCGAAGACCTGTTTCTTCTGCACGTCCGCCAACCGGACGGCGAAGAGATCGAATTCGACATTGAGCGCCCCGAAGGACTGCCCATGGGGGTGGAGCTGGAGCCGCCTCGGGTCCGCCGCTGCGCCAATCGTTGCGACTTCTGTTTCGTGGACGGATTGCCCGCCGGACTCCGGGAAACGCTGTACATCCGGGACGATGACTACCGACTTTCGTTCAAGTACGGCAACTTCGCGACGCTGACCAATCTCAAGCCCTGGGACGTGGACCGGATCATCGAGTACCGCCTCTCACCGCTCTACGTCTCCGTTCACGCGACCGACCTGGTGGCCCGCCGCCACCTGCTCCGGAATCCCCTCGCGCCGGACATCATGGAGCAGCTCCGCCACTTCGGATCCTTCGGCATTCAGTTTCACACTCAGATCGTGATGTCGCCCGGCGTCAACGACGGCGAGGTGCTCGGGAAGACCCTGGATGACCTGTACGGCCTCGGCACCTCGGTGCTCAATACCTCGGTGGTGCCGGTCGGCCTCACCGAATTCAGCAAGCACCACATGGTCCGGGAGCCGAGAGCCGAGGAGTGCCGCGCGGCGGTCGAGCTGCTGGAGGCCAAAGCCCGGGTGGCCCGGGCGGAGCGGGGAATTACCTGGGCCTTCGGCGCCGATGAGCTCTACCTCCGCGCCGGCCTCGAGTTGCCGCCACCGGCGGCATACGACGACTTTCAGCAGGTCGAGAACGGTGTGGGCTCGGTGCGTTTTCTTCAGCAGAAGATCGCGGAGCATCCCGAAGGGCTCGACCAGTGGGGAGGCCGCCGCGTCGGGGTGCTGACCGGCAGCTCGATGGCTCCCCTCATGCCGCTCGTGCTCGGCCCGCTGGCGGAAGCCACCGGGGCCCATTTCGAGCTGATCCCGCTCGAGAACACCCTCTTCGGTTCCACGGTCACCTGTGCCGGGTTGCTGCCGGGCAGTGCCTTTCAAGCGGCTATCAAAGATCGGAGCGATCTCGACCTTGTCCTGATCCCCGCCGAGTCGATCAACGAGAACGGAATCTTCATGGATGATCTCACGCTGGACGAGGTCATCGCTTCTTCGCCGGTCGAGGTCCGCCCGTCGTACTGGTTCGTCGACGCGCTGTCCGAGCTGCCGGAGAACACCCAGGTCGTGAGACCGAGAGAGTTTTCCTGATGTCGAAACCAACTGTTGCGCTGGTCGGCCGGACCAACGTGGGCAAGTCCACGCTGTTCAACCGGCTCCTGGGCGGCCGCAAGGCGATCGTCTCCGACCAGCCCGGCACCACCCGCGACCGCCACTTCGGTGACGGGGAATGGGCCGGGCGCCACTTCTGGCTGGTGGACACCGGCGGCCTGGTTCCCGGCTCCCAGGAATCGCTCGACCGCTCGATCCGCCAGCAGGTTGATATCGCGCTGGAAGAATCCCAGGTGGTGGTGTTCCTGGTGGACGGCCAGGAGGGATTGAGCCCGGCCGACCGGGAAATTGCCTCCCGGCTGCGCCGGGCGTCCCGGCCGGTGATTCTCGCGGTCAACAAACTGGACGACCTGCCTCGCACGACGGCGCAGTATGAGTTCTATGAGCTGGGGCTGGGAGAGCCGGTGGCGATCTCGGCGGCGGTCGGGAAGGGCAGCGGGGACCTGCTCGACGCCATCGTGGCCAACCTGCCGGATGAGCCCGAGGCACCCAGCGAGGAGGTCATCGGGGTGGCGGTGGTCGGGCGGCCCAATGTTGGAAAGTCCTCCCTCATAAATCGACTGCTCGGCCAAGAACGCCACGTTGTTGCCCCGGAGGCGGGCACAACCCGGGATGCGATCGACTCCCCCTTGCGGTATCACGAAAAAGTTCTCAACTTCATTGATACCGCAGGCTTACGGAGACGATCTAAAGTAGAAGATGACGTAGAGTTCTACGCGACGCTGCGAACCGAACGGGCGATCGATGGTGCCCAAGTCTGTGTGCTGGTTGTGGATGCGGCGCTCGGGATGCACACCCAGGACCTCAGGATTGCCACCCAGGCCTGGGAGAACGGTTCCGGGCTCATCATCGCCGTCAACAAGTGGGACCTGATAACAGAGAAGGATGCCAATACGGCGAAGCGGGGACAGGAAGAGCTGGTGGAAAAGGCTCCGTTCCTCGGAGCTACGCCCTTTCTCTATCTCTCCTCGCTGACCGGGCAACGGGTGCACAAGCTTCTGGACCTGATTCTGGAAGTGGCGGCCGCCCGTGAGGTTCGGGTACAGACATCGGAGGTCAATGCGGTCTTGCAGCAACTCGTCCAGCGCGCCGCGCCGCCGCAGAAGGCCGGTGAAGAAGTGAAGCTGTTGTACGCCTCACAGATCGGCGTGGCCCCGCCGGCCTTTGCCATCGTGAGCAATCGCCCGGATGACGTCCCCGAGTCGTACCAGCGATACCTGATCCACGGTTTCCGCGCGGCCTGGGGATTCAACGGCGTGCCGATCCGGCTCAAGTTCACCGCGCGCGGAGCACGCTCGCGAGCCGCGCATGACGACGGGCGCCGGGTTCGATGAGAACGAATTCACCACGGAGTCACGGAGAACACGTAGGCTGCACGGAGCAAATCGGTACCATGTTCTTCGTGGAAACTCCGGGTATTTCGTGGCTCCGTGGTGAATCAGTTAGAGGTGGGATTTGAAGGATATAATGTGGCCTGTTCTCTGGCTGCTGGCGTCGTACCTGTTGGGTTCGATTCCCACGAGCTATCTGGTCGCGCGAACCTTCAAGGGGATCGACCTGCGCGAGCAGGGCAGCCGGAACCTGGGCGCCACCAACCTGTATCGCACGCTGGGCTGGAAGTACGCGGTGCCGGTCGGGCTGTTCGACGTCCTGAAGGGTGCGCTGCCGGTGGTATTGCTGGGGCCCCGGGTTCCCGGGATCGCGCTCTTTCCGGTGTACTGCGGCGTTGCCGCGATCATCGGCCACGTGTTCTCGATCTTTGTGGGCTTCAAGGGCGGCAAGGGCGTCGCGACCGCCGCTGGCGTGGTACTCGGACTGGCTCCCCTGGCGCTGCTCGTGGTGGTCGTGGTGTGGGCCCTCGTGGTGAAGCTGACGGGGTATGTGTCGCTCGGCAGCGTGATCGCCGCGGCGCTGTTTCCCATTGCGGCGGCGCTGTTGCACCCGGCACGGCCCGAGCCGCTCTGGGTTGATATCGGGCTGGCGGCGTTGCTGATCCTCAAGCACCGGAGCAATCTCCAGCGGCTGTTCCAGGGGACGGAGAACCGCTTCGGCCGCCACCGGCGAGAAGGCGCCACGCCAGCGCAATGACCACCGTGGCGGTACTCGGAGCCGGAAGCTGGGGCACCACCCTGGCAAACCTGCTGGCCCGAAAGGGCGAGACCGTCCGGCTCTGGGCTTTCGAGCCCGAGGTGGTTGAATCCGTCAACCGGGAGCACCGAAACCCGGTCTTTCTGCCCAGTGCAGAGCTGGCGCCCGCGCTCCGGGCATACGCGGATCCGGTGGAGGCAGTGCAGGGAGCAGAAGTGGTGCTCTCGGTCATCCCGAGCCACGCGGTACGCTCGATTGTCTCCCGCTTGCCCAACGCCATTGAATCCGGCGCGCTGGTGGTGAGCGCCACCAAGGGCATCGAGCCGGAATCGCTGAAGCTGATGTCCGAGGTGCTGGAGGAGACCCTGCGCTCACCGCGGGTGGCGGTGCTTTCCGGACCCAGCTTCGCCGAAGAAGTGCTGGCCAACCAGCCGACCGCGGTGGTGGCCGCGGCCAGGGATCCCGCAACCGCCGCCGCGGTCCAGCAGATTTTCGCGACGCCGCGTTTCCGGGTCTACTCCAACTCCGATGTGGTCGGAGTCGAGCTGGGTGGGGCGCTCAAGAACGTGATCGCCATCGCGGCCGGAATTCTCGAGGGGCTGGGCCTGGGCAACAACCCGCGCGCCGCGCTGATCACCCGCGGCCTGGCGGAGATGACCCGGCTGGGTACCGCGATGGGTGCCGACCCGCTCACCTTCGCCGGGCTGGCGGGGATGGGAGACCTGATTCTCACCACCTGCGGCGCCCTCAGCCGGAACCGCGCGCTGGGCTTGGCCCTCGCCGGCGGGCAGTCACTGGCGGAGTACAACTCCACGCACCGGAGCGTGGCGGAGGGCGTGAATACGGCGCGGGCGGCAGTGAAGCTGGGGGAGCGACACGGAGTGGAGCTCCCGATTACCGAGCAGGTGTGGGCCATGCTGTATGAAGGCAAACCTCCAAAACAGGCCGTGGCTGACTTGATGGATCGAACCCTGAAGCCGGAGTTATGGCGGTGACCATGGCTCGGCCGGTACAAGAGTTCTTCTCGATCGGGGAGGTGTGCGCCCTCACCGATCTCAAGCCGCATGTCCTGCGCTACTGGGAAAGCCAGTTCCGCTTCCTCAATCCGGCCAAGAATCGCTCGGGTAACCGGGTGTACAAGAGCAGGGAAGTCGAGCTCATCATGCTGGTCAAGCACCTGCTCTACACCGAGAAGTACACCATCGAAGGCGCCCGCCAGCGGATTGACCACTACCGCCGCACCGGCGAGCTCCGGAGCGCCGCGCGCAAGGTTCTCGCGGCCGAAGCGGTGGCGGAGCTGCGTGGCTCACTCAAGGAAGTCCTCGACGTCCTGGATGGAAAGGCGCCTCCTCGAAAAAGAATTGAAGATTGAAGATTGCCGATTGAAGATTGAACGTCGCTTTTCGGCGCATCAATTCTCAATCTCCAATCTTCAATTCCGATTGGTTTATCTTCCCGCCATGCAAATCCTGGTCAGCAATGATGACGGCATCCTGGCGCCCGGCCTGGCGCTGCTGGCCGATGCCTGCCGCAGCGTGGGCACCGTGACCGTGGTGGCCCCGGACCGGGAACAGAGCGGCACCTCCCACTCGCTGACGCTGCACCGGCCACTCCGCGCATCACTCCGGCCCGACGGCTTCTACCAGGTGGATGGCACACCCACCGACTGTGTCCTCCTCGCCTTCGGTGCGATGCTCAAGGAGACCAAGCCGGACTTCGTCTTTTCCGGAGTCAACCACGGGCCCAACATGGGAGAGGACGTCCTCTATTCGGGGACCGTGTCGGTCGCCATGGAAGCGGTCTCCCTCGGCGTACCGGGGATCGGTATTTCGTTCGCCGGGAATGACCCGGCCGTGATGGCGACGTACCGGGCGCTCCTCACCCAGCTGATCGGCAAGATCACCCGGGTTGCCGAGTTCCCCCGCGACACGCTGCTCAACATCAATCTCCCCCCGGTGCCGGCCGACCTGGTCAAGGGTATCAAGGTGACCAAGCTCGGCAGCCGCTATTTTTCCGAGTCGCTGACTCGGATGCAGGATCCCTGGGGCCGCGAAATATTCTGGATCGGCGGCGGGACGATCACCTGGACCGGCGGGGAAGACTCCGACCACAGCGCCGTCGCCGGAGGGTACATCTCGATCACGCCGCTCCATATGGATCTCACCAACT
>JBDTTZ010000323.1:0-4725 GCA_040008015.1 Gemmatimonadota bacterium | reverse complement strand
CGGACCCGAGTCGGCGCATCCGGGCACTTTCGAACTCATGACTACAGTCCACTAGGCCACTACGTCGGCATCATGCAGGTTCGTTTCGGCGACCGCCTGACCTTCCGCACCGAGGTCGAGCCGGGGAGCGAATCCGCGCTGGTCCCCCATTTCCTGCTCCAGCCCCTGGTCGAGAATGCGCTGCACCATGGCATCGCCCGGCGCGCCGGGGCCGGGCTGGTCGTGGTGCAGGCCGACCGGGCGGAGGACCAGCTGCGCCTCCGGGTGCGGGACGACGGGCCTGGCCTCGACAGTTCGAATGGGGCGCCGGGCACCAAGGGGATCGGGTTGAGCAACACCCGGCTCCGGATGCAGGAGCTCTATGGAGACCGGCAGCAAGTGGTGCTGGAGCAGCTTCCCGGCGGGGGTGTCGAGGTGCGTCTCGAGCTTCCCTTCCGGTCCGCCCCGGTGGAGGTGGCGTGACGCTGCGCGCGGTAATCGTGGATGACGAGCCGCTGGCCCGGGAGCGGATACGCACCCTGCTCGGAGGGTATCCGGAATGGGCGGTGGCCGCCGAGTGCGGGGATGGACTCGGCGCGGTAGCGGCGATCGACCGGGAGCAGCCCGACCTGGTATTCCTCGATATCCAGATGCCGGAACTGGACGGATTCGAGGTGCTGGAGGCACTGGGCGTGGAGACGGCGCCAGCGATCATCTTTGTCACTGCTTTCGATGAGTTCGCCCTCCGCGCGTTTGAGGTGAGCGCGGTGGACTATCTGCTCAAGCCGATCGATTCCGCCCGCTTCGAGCTGGCATTGAGCCGGGCGCGCGAGCGACTGGCCCGGCAATCCCGGGTTCCCGACCTTCAGCTGGAGCAGTTGATGGAGTTCTGGCAGGCGCGGCAGGGCCTCGCAACTCGCTTCGTGGTGCGGGAGGGTGGCAAGATCAGCTTCGTGAGGGTGCAGGACGTGGACTGGATCGATGCGGCCGGCAACTATGTCCGGCTGCACGCGGCCGGGCGCCAGCACCTGGTTCGCGACACCATGAAGGCTGTCGAAGCCAGGCTGGATCCGGCGATCTTCGTCCGGGTCCATCGTTCCGCCATCGTCAACATCGACCGGGTGACCGCGCTGGAGCCATATTTTCACGGGGAATACGTGGTCATCATGCGGGATGGGTCCAGGCTGACGTCGAGCCGCTCGCATTCGGAGAGACTGCGAGCACTCCTGAAGTGAAATGGTGAGCAGGAAGCGGGTATTGACCTTGCAACCGCCCACCGCCGAGGCGCAGAGAACGCAGAGGTTTCCGCAGAGCAAGACAATTGTTGTTCTCTTGGCGTCTTCGCGCCTTGCGTTGTGCCGTTGTAGGTATTGGCCTCGGCGAAGCCTCGGTGAATTCGGCGGCTCGGCGGTGTGCTGTTGCCGGGCTCAAAGCCCGGGTTGATACGGAATCCAAACCGCATCCAACTCACCCCTTCTGACGGCCGATCCATCCCCCAATCCTTTTTCGGTCGCAGGCCGGCGCGTACTGTGACGCCATGTTCTGAGCGGTCAACGGGTATCCTGGAGAAACGTTCATGAAAGCCAAACTGTTGCCAGTCGCCACTGCTGTGGCCATCATGTCGCTCATGAGCTCGGTACGGTTGGCCGCCCAGAGCGCCGCCGATTCCGCCGCGATTCGGGCGACCGCGCTGGACTATGTGGAGGGATGGTACACCGCGGATTCGGGCCGCATGGCCCGGGCCGTGCACCCCGACCTGGTCAAGCGCATTGTGCAGACCGGGCCGGACGGCAGAAGCAGGATTGACCAGATGGATGCCGCGCGGCTGGTCGCGAATACCGGGCGAGGTGGTGGGAAAGGGACTTCGCTTGAACGGCAGCAGAAGGACGTAGTGATCCTGGACATTTTCCAGAACGCAGCCAGCGTCCGCGCCACGATGTCCGGCTGGATTGACTACCTGCAGTTGGCCCGGTTCAACGGGCGGTGGGTCATCATTAACGTGCTGTGGGAAATGAAACCGCGGAATTGACGTTGCGGCGCGCATGACGGGCGCGCACAGCGCGCCCCTATTCCCCCAATGACGGCTGGAATGCCTCCTCGGGCTTGGGTGCCAGCTTGGGGTTCTGGGCCAGCAGGCGCGCGCAGGTATTCCAGCGGAGCAGCGACTCGTCGTTGCCCTGGGGCCGGATCTGCTCCGCTTTCTCGTACCACTCCATCGCCTCCCGGAACCAGGAGTAGGCCACCGATTCCGATCCGGCTTCCCCCCGGGAGAACAACGCCTGTCCCCTCCGCTCGCACACGATCCCCGAGTAATAGGTGCGCTGGTAGTCGCTGGTGAGCCGCGGCAGTACCTCGCGGGCCCGGGCGACACCCGCCCCGGTGGCGCTCCCGAACTGGTCGGTGATACAGAGCAGCAGGAGCACCAGAGCCGGTTGATTGTCCGGTTCCACCTCCAGCACGTCGAGGCAGATGCTCTCAGCCGCCCAGGGCTGGTTGAGCAACCGGTAGCGCTCCGCCTTGAGCAGGGCGGAGGTGACGCCGGCGGGGGAGAGACGCTTGAGGGGTTGCATGCGTGTCCTCCTACTGGCCCTGGAGCTTGCGCCACAGCCGCATCACCGGGTCGTAGAATCGATCGACCACCCGTTCCTTCAGTGGAATGATCGCGTTGTCGGTGATGGCGATGCTCTCGGGGCAAACCCGGGTGCAGCACTTGGTGATGTTACAGTAACCGATGCCGTGCGCCTGTTTCAGCTCGGGGAGCCGGTCCGCGGTATCGAGCGGGTGCATCTCGAGCGCCGCGACGTGAACCAGGAAGCGGGGGCCGATAAACTCTTCGTGCTTGTGATGATCCCGCAGGACGTGGCAGACATCCTGGCAGAGAAAGCACTCGATGCATTTCCGGAATTCCTGGACCCGGTCAATATCCACCTGGGCCATGCGCCAGGTTCCATCGGGCGCGTCCGGGGCCCGCGGCTTGAAGGGCTTGATCTGCTGCTTGACCCGGAAATTCCAGGACACATCGGTCACCAGGTCTCGCAGCCGGGGAAAGGTTCGCATCGGTTCGATCGTGATGGGCTTTTCGGTGGGAAGCGTGTTGAGCCGAGTCATGCACATGAGCTTCGGCATGCCATTGACTTCGGCGGAGCAGGAGCCGCACTTGCCGGCCTTGCAGTTCCAGCGCACCGCGAGGTCCGGCGCGCTCTCGGCCTGGATCTGGTGCACCGCGTCGAGTACGACCATCCCTTCGGCGACGTCGGTCGCGTAGTCCTGGAACGCCCCGCCGTTGGCGTCGCCCCGCCAGATCCGGAAATTCGCTGTCGCCATCTTACGCGGGCCTTGGGTTGATTGTCCGATTCGAGCCTTGCAAAATCTCTTCGTGGTACACCGCGTCCTTCGCGAGAAGCTGTTTGACGCTCTACTTCATATCGTCGATCACCTGGCGCAATGTATCCGGCATCTCGGGAATCGGCTGGTGGCTCACCTGCATGCCTCCGTCCGGTCCCTTCCTGATCACGATATTGAACTTGGCGAACTCGGGATCCTTGTCCGGGTAGTCATCGCAGAAATGGCCGCCGCGGCTCTCTTTTCGCTCGAGCGCGGCCCGGGTAATCGCCTGCGAGATGGTGAACAGGTTGGGGAGGTCCAGCGCGGTATGCCAGCCCGGGTTGTATTCCCGGTTGCCCTCCACGCTCACCTTGCGGGCCCGCGCCTCGAGTGTGGTCAGCTTCTCCAGCGCCTTGCGCATCTCCACTTCGCGCCGGACGATGCCGACCAGGTCCTGCATCATGTTCTGAAGATCGTGCTGAACGGCGTACGGGTTCTCACCCTGCGCCCGCTCGAACGGCTCCAATGCGATCGTGGCCGCCTTTTCGACGGCGTCCGCGCTGACGTGACATTGGGCAGCGCTTCTCGCATACGTGGCAGCGTGCTCGCCGGCCCGCTTGCCGAACACCAGCAGGTCGGAGAGCGAATTGCCGCCCAGCCGGTTGGCGCCGTGGAGACCCGCGGCGCACTCGCCCGCCGCGAAGAGGCCAGGCACGGTGGACATCTGGCTGTCAGCGTCCACCTTGATACCGCCCATGATGTAATGGGTGGTGGGGCCCACTTCCATGGGTGTTGTGGTGATGTCGATGTCGGCGAGCTGCTTGAACTGGTGATACATGCTGGGGAGCTTCTTCTTGATATGCTCCGCGGCGTTGGGCAGCCGATTCTTGATCCATGCGATGTTCAGGTAGACGCCGCCATGCGGGCTCCCCCGGCCTTCCCGCACTTCCCGAATGATGCAACGGGCGACGTGGTCGCGGGTCAACAGCTCGGGCGGCCGGCGTGCGTTCTTGTCGCCCTGGGTGTAGCGCCAGCCTTCTTCTTCATTATCCGCCGTCTGGTTCTTGTAGTTGTCCGGAATGTCGTCGAACATGAAGCGGCGCCCGTCCTTGTTCAGCAGGATCCCGCCCTCTCCCCGGACTCCTTCGGTGACCAGGATGCCCCGCACGCTGGGCGGCCACACCATGCCGGTCGGATGGAATTGGACGAACTCCATGTCCTGGAGCGCGGCACCCGCCTGGTAAGCCAGCGCGTGCCCGTCTCCGGTGTATTCCCAGCTGTTGCTGGTGATGCTGTAGGCGCGGCCCACGCCACCGGTCGCGAGCACGATGGCCTTGGCGCGATAGAGCCTGAAACGACCCCGCTCCCGGTCATAGCCAAAGGCGCCGCAGACCCGTTCGCCATCCTTCAACAGGTTCAGCA
>JBDTTZ010000322.1:0-5005 GCA_040008015.1 Gemmatimonadota bacterium | reverse complement strand
CTGGTCGGCCACTCGGAGCGGCGCCACGTGTTCGGCGAGACCGAGAGTGACACCCAGAAGAAGGTTGAGGCGCTGCTGGCGGCCGGCATGACCCCGTTGCTTTGCGTCGGCGAAAAACTGGCGGAGCGAGAATCAGGCGACACGCTGATAGTGGTACTGCGCCAACTGGGGAACGCCGTGGCGGCGCTCCAGCCGGAGCAGCTCTCGCGGGTCATCATCGCCTATGAACCGGTCTGGGCCATCGGTACCGGCAAGAACGCGACGCCGAAGGATGCGGCCGACGTGCACCGGGCGATTCGCGCCGAGCTGGTTTCCCGGGGCTACCAACGTCCCCGGATTCTGTACGGCGGCAGCGTGAACGAGAAAAACATCAGGAGTCTGTTGGCGGAGCCGGAGATCGACGGCGTGCTGGTGGGCGGGGCGAGCCTGGAGCCCGAAGCATGGGCGAGGATTGTAGAAACCCGTTCCACTGATTAACCTTACGGCCCGTAAACGACCTCCATTTTCAGGCGCGCATGTACACGTTTCTTCTGACTTTGCTGATTCTCGACGCCATCCTCCTGGGTACCGTTGTGCTGCTCCAGGCCGGCCAGGGCGGTGGGCTCGCCTCGCTGGGCGGCGGCACCACCGACATGGTCGTGGGCGGCCGCCAGGCGGTCACCATCCTGACCACGGCGACCTGGTGGACCGGCGGGATCTTCCTCTTCCTGGCTCTGATTCTTTCCGTCGTGCGTGCGAACCAGGGCGGTTCGGCGACCGAAGTGCAGCAGCGGCTCCGCGAGTCGCAGAATGCTCCGACCGAAACCGCGCCGTCGCCGCTCGATCAGGCGCCGACCACAACGCCGCCGGCCACTCAGCAGCAGCAACCGCAGCCTGCCACGCCGGCACCCACCCGCCCTTGAACACCGGAACGACTCCACCACGCGGGACGGCCGGATGACCGGTCGGCCCGCGTTTGTTTTGCTGGAGGACGGAACCTGGTACGCCGGCACCGTGCCCACCTCGAGCGCTCCGGCGTTCGGTGAGGTGGTCTTTACCACCAGCATGAGCGGGTACCAGGAGACCTTCACCGATCCCAGCTACCTGGGCCAGATCGTCGTGATGACCGCGCCGATGATCGGCAACTATGGGGTCAACCAGGAAGACATGGAATCCGGCCGGCCCCAGGTCACCGGCGTCGTGGTCCGGGAGCTGGCCCAGCGCGCTTCGAATTGGCGGTCGAGCAAGGGACTGGGCGACTGGCTGGTGGAGAGCGGCATCCCGGTGATCGAGGGCGTGGACACCAGGCAGCTCACCCGGCACATCCGTGAGCGCGGAGCAATGCGAGGGGTCATCGCCGAAGGTGCCGAGCCCAACGCGGCGCTCAAGGCCCAGCTCCTGGCGTCACCCTCCATGAACGGACTGGATCTCGCCTCCCGCGCCACGGTCTCCAGCATCCAGAGCGAGGGCACCGGTCCCCACGTGGTCGCGGTGGATTACGGGATGAAGCGCAACATCGTCCGGATGATGGTCGGGATGGGACTCCGGGTGAGCGTGGTGCCCTCCACCATGCGGGCCGAGGCGATCCGCGGCCTCAATCCCGACGGCCTCTTCCTCTCCAACGGGCCCGGCGATCCAGCCGCGGTGGGCTACGCTTTCAGCATTATCCGCGACCTGGCCGAGAGTGGTCTGCCCACCTTCGGGATCTGCCTGGGCCACCAGCTGTTGGGGCTCAGCTTCGGGGGGCAAACCGTCAAGTTGCCCTATGGTCACCGGGGGGGAAACCACCCGGTGAAGGACCTCAAGACCGGCAAGGTGCTGATTACCTCGCAGAACCATGGTTTCGCGGTGGAGGGGGGTGCCTCGGGAGTGCCCGGAGCCCCCGAATTGGAGGTCACCCACCTCAATTTGAACGACGGAACCGTGGAAGGATTGCGGCATCGTGAGTTACCCGTTTTCGCCGTGCAGTACCATCCGGAAGCCTCTCCCGGACCCCACGACGCCTACCCCCACTTTGCCGAATTTATGGCCCTGCTTCGGTCCCGAACCGGGTCCGGAGCCCCAACCCCTTGACAGACAACACTTAAGCTCCTAGAATCGGCTCGGGTACCTCGCCCAGCTGGTCGCCCATTTTTGGTATCACCTCGAGGGGGATTGATGACCAAAGCTGATCTCGTGGAGCAGGTTACCGCTTCCATTGCCCGGACCTCGGGCCCTATGATCTCCAAGAAGGACTGCGCCCGAGTGGTGGATGCATTCCTCGATGCGATCAAGGATGCCCTTAAAGGCCAGCATAACATCGAGGTACGCGGCTTCGGCACCTTCAAGATCCGGAAACGGAAGACCCGCATGGCGAGAAATCCACGCACCGGTGAGCCGGTGGAAGTGGCGGCCCGTCCGGTTCCGGTGTTCAAGCCCAGCAAGGAGTTGCGTGCCCTGGTCGCGGAAGAGGACGGGGCGCCCGAGCCGAACGCGTAAGCGATCTTCTCATTCGAAAATCACGGCCGTCCCTCGGGACGGCCTTTTGTTCATCCCGGTCAACCTGATCTAAGAGCGGCTCCCGCACGGATTTATATTCCACAATGGCCGAAAAGCTGACCCTCAATGTGCGCTTCCTTGCGCGCTATGCCGAATTGGTGGGAACCGATTCCGCGACGGTAACGCTCTCCTCTCCCGCCAGCGTCGCGGATGTGCTGGGGGTTCTGCGGAGCACGTTCCCCGGCGCGCGCCGGCTCCCCGATCGTCCACTCTGCGCTATCAACTTGAGCCAGGTGGATCTCGCCAGCCCGGTGGCCGAGGGAGACGAGCTGGCCCTGCTGCCCCCGGTGGCCGGCGGATGAAGTCGGCCTACCTGACCGAGCGGGAGATTGACCTCGAGCTGCTGATCGAGCGGGTGGAGTCAGCCGACCGCGGAGCGGTGGTGACGTTCCTCGGCACGGTGCGGAACCATCATGCCGGGCGCGAAGTGGAGCGATTGGAGTACAGCGCCTACGGCCCCATGGCCGAGCTGGAGTGCGAACGGATCCGCATCGAGGCCGAGAAACAGTGGGGAGCCGCGGTGGCGCTGGAGCACCGGATCGGCGCGCTGGGAATCGGGGACGTCTCGGTGGCAATTGCCGCCGCGGCTCCTCACCGCGACGAAGCCTTTACTGCCTGCCGCTACGTGATCGAGGAATTGAAGCGGCGGGTGCCGATCTGGAAGCGCGAGCATTACGTCGATGGAACCGTGGCCTGGGTGGATCCCACAACAGCAGTGAAGATTGAGGATTGAGGATTGAAAGACGCCCTGGGACGACCGCTCGGAAGCCTCCGCCTTTCCGTAACCGACCGCTGCAACATGCGGTGCAGCTACTGCATGCCCGAGGACGAGTACGTCTGGCTCCCCCGTCAGTCCATCCTCAGCTACGAGGAGATGGCCCGGGTGGCGGGAGTGTTTGCCTCGCTCGGCGTCCGCAAGATTCGCCTGACCGGAGGCGAGCCGCTGCTGCGGCACGATCTCCCGGTCCTGGTACGGCTGCTGCGCGAGAACCGAGCAATCGAAGACCTGGCCCTCACCACCAACGGGTTGCTCCTCGCCCGTCAGGCCGGCGCGCTCCGGGAAGCGGGGTTGGATCGAATCACGGTGAGCCTCGATACCCTGCGGCCCCAACGGCTGGAGGAGTTTGCCCGAAGCCGCAATCACGGCGACATCCTGGCCGGTCTCGATGCCGCCCAGGCCGCCGGCTTCGAAGGGATCAAGATCAACACCGTGGTCATTCGCGGGTTCAACGACGACGAATTGGAAGACCTGGTCGAGTTCGGGCGGGAGCGGCGGCTGGAGATCCGCTTCATTGAATATATGGACGTCGGCGGTGCGACCCGGTGGCAGATGGCGGACGTGGTTCCCCAGGCCGAGATCCTTGAACGATTGCAGCAGCGGTTCGGGCCGGCAAAGGCGCTTCCCGGCCGGGGCCAGGCACCGGCCCAGCGGTTTCAACTTCCCGATGGAACCGGATTCGGCATCATCGCCTCCACCACCCAGCCATTCTGCCGCGATTGCGATCGAAGCCGGCTCACCGCCGATGGCACCTGGTTCCTCTGTCTCTACAGCGCCGCGGGCGTGGACCTGCGCCAAGTGATGAGAAACGGGGCCTCGGACGCCGAGCTGACCGCGCTGATCCGTGATACCTGGGCGTTGCGGGCCGATCGGGGCGCCGAGCTTCGCGCGACCACGCCGGATCGCCATGCGTTGTATCAGATTCAAAGCCTGCGCGCCGATCCGCGGCGCGAGATGCACACCCGGGGGGGCTGATGGCACTGCAAGTCGCCTTGCTGGAACCGCAAATCCCTCCCAACACCGGGAACATCGCCCGGCTCTGCGCCGCCACCGAGTCCTCGCTCCACCTGGTCGAGCCGCTCGGCTTCTCGGTGAGCGATGCGGATCTGAAGCGGGCCGGCCTCGACTACTGGGAGCATGTTGATCTCTGGATCCATCCCCATTGGCGGGCCTTTCGCGACGCGATGTCGCGGGAGCGCTGCCTCTATTTCTCCGCTAACGCGACGATGCTGTACACCGGCGCGCCGTTCCAATCCAACAGCTGCCTGGTGTTCGGGAACGAAACCATGGGGATGCCCGACCGTATTCTGGAGAAGTATCCCGATCGCTGTTATACCATCCCCATGACCGGAAAAGTGAGAAGCCTGAACCTGTCCACCGCGGTTGGCATCGTGGTGTATGAGGCCATTCGGCAGACGGGCGGGAAGACGGGAAGACGGGAAGACGGGAAGACGGTAGGACGGTAAGAGGGTATGCGCTCAATGCTGTCATCCCGAGCGGAGCGAGGGATCTCAAGCTTTCCTTCACGCGAGAACCCTGGGATCACACATATGACCAAGGGTGGGTCTCTCAGGTCATCACTCTCCACCGCGAAATTCCGCCTCCGGGCCGGCTGGAAGAGCGTCGCCTTCATGGTGGCTCTGGGCGGCGCCGCGCTCGGCGTGCTGTTCATGGCCCAGTCCTTCTCGGGCGGGGGGCATGGAGGCCGGG
>JBDTTZ010000321.1:0-4504 GCA_040008015.1 Gemmatimonadota bacterium | reverse complement strand
TCCAGCACCGTCACCCCGAATTCCTTGAGCACCGGCAGCATCCGGATCGCCTGCTTGACGTTCCATCCGCAGTTGGCGTCCACCCGGATTTCCCGGTCGGTCACCGAACGGATGGCCTGGAGAATTTCCAGGTCCCGGTCGCTGCCCAGCTTGATCTTGAGAATCGGATATTGCGCCGCTTCCTTCACCTTGAGCTTGATCCTGTCAGCGGTATCGATGCCGATGGTGAAGGTGGATTGGGGCGCCTTTGCCGGGTCCAGTCCCCAGAGCTGATAGACGGGGACCTTGAGTCGCTTGCCGACCAGGTCGTGGAGAGCGCTGGACAGCGCGGCCCGCGCCGAGGGGTTTCGCCGGAGCATGGTAAACCAGGTCAGCTCCGCGTCCTCGATCTTGAAAGGATCGTCCGGCAGCGCCGTGCCATAACTCTGCAAGGCGGCCAACACCGTCTGGGTGGTCTCGCCATAGAACCGGGTTGGCGCGGCCTCGCCCCATCCCTCGAGTCCGTTCTCATCGATCAGCTTGACCCAGACCGTTTCGTAGTCGCTCTGCCCGCCCCGGGCGATGATGAACGGGTGCCTGGTCTTCAAGGGGAGGATTTCCGTCTGCAGGCGGAGCTTCGACAAGGGTCCTCTGGGAATGTTGAGATTGGGTTGTAATCTAACTCTGCAACAGCTCCTCGCGAAGGACGCGAAGTAGCGCGGTGACCGCGAAGAACGACCCACTCTACTCACCCGAGCGCGCTCACATGCGCCGCGACGCCTTCGGCGACCCGCGCGGGAGCGTAACCGCCTTCGAGCATCGAAACGATCGGCGTATCGGGCAGGTGCTCGCGGAAGCGGCTGGTCAACCCGGTATAATGCTCCGGCTCCAGCGTGAAACCACCCAGCGGATCCCCCGCCATGGCGTCGAAACCGGCCGAGATGAGCAGAATGTCGGGCTTCCAGTCCCGGGTGGTGATTGCAAAGGCGTCCCAGAGGTCGGCGACGTACTGCTCCGGGGCCAGGTCGGGGGGCCGGGGAACGTTAAAGATGTTGCCAACGCCCCGCTCATCGGCGCGTCCCGTGCCCGGATACCACGGCCACTGGTGAATCGACACGTAGCGCACCGAGGGATCCTGCTCGACCAGCGCCTGGGTGCCATTGCCATGGTGGACGTCCCAGTCCACGATCAGCACCCGCTCGCGGCCCAGCTGCTGGGCCTCGCGCGCAGCCACGACGACGTTGTTCACCAGGCAGAATCCCATCGCCCGCTGGGCGGTCGCGTGGTGCCCCGGTGGACGCACCGCGGCAAAGGCGTTTCCCCTCCCCAGGTGGGCGTGGTGTACCCCGCTCAGGATTGCGCCGGTGGCACCCAGGACGGCGTCCCAGCTCGACGCATTGAGCAGAGTATCGGGACCGGCGGCGCCGCCACCCCGTTCGCTGGTGAGCCGGACAAAGTCGAGATGAGACTGGGGATGTACTCTGAGCAGGGGATCCAGACTGTCCAGGGGAACGGCTTCCATTACCGGCGCCGTGGCCTCGCGTCGCAGCCTCTCCAGCACCGCCTGCAACCGGCGCGGCGTCTCCGGATGCCCCGGTCCGGGGTCGTGCTTCAGGCAGGCGGGACTGGTGATGACAAGAGTCACTTGGGATGCCATCTGCTTTTGGCTTGCAGCTTCAAAAACATATCCTCACGAAAAACCACGAAGAAGAGCCCCTGTTTAGCATAAAGAATCAACATGCAGTTTGACTGTTTTTTCGTGGGTTTCGTGGAATTTTGTGGCTTTCGTGAGGATATTTTACAGGGCTATGTCTCCTGCACGATTTCACGACACTTAAGAAGTCTGCCCTTCCTTCCTCTGCTGGATCAGGCGCCGCAGCTCCTGGGCTTCCGCCTTGAGCGCCTCGCTGGCCCGCACGACGTCATCGAGCGCCTGCTGGTAGCGGCGCCAGTAGATGATCACCCCAGCCGCCATGAAAAAGAAGGCGAGTCCCAGCCCGCCCAGCACCCAGCTGTGGGTCCAGAAGGCGGCGATCACCAGCAAAACGCCGTCGAGCAGGAGCAGCCCGACGGCGAAGGTCGTCATGGTTCGTTTGCGGCGGATAGGGTCCGCACCTGGCATTATCATACGGGTGGGTCTAAGACCCGCCCCTATCGAACCGGCTGGCGCCGGCGGTGCAGCACGATGAGCGGCGCATTCTTCACGATACCCGCGTCGGCAAGGGACTGGCTCTCGTCCAGCACCTGGGCGCCGCGATACTTGACGATGTACTCGGCGGGATCGCCGCTCACCGAGCTCAGCTCGAGCGCCCGACGTTTGAGCCCGGCAATGGGCGTGTCGGCCGGCAGCTCGAAGCTGACCTGGTCCCAGTTATCGGTGACCATCACGCGGACCGGCAGAGGACCGCTCATACCCCGGCTCCCTCGGGCACCGGAAGGGTGGACAGGAAGCGGGACACGGCCTGGTCGAACAGCAGGGTGGAGGCCCGGATCCGGGTGCCTTCCGGTGACACGGACACCGAGAGGGCGACTTCTTCCCCGCCCTGCCCCCGCAGCACCAGGTACCCGGGACCTTCCTTCTCCGGATAGGCGGCCGAGAGAGGCACCCGGTCGGCGAAGAATGCCTTGGCGCGGGAGATGACCTCAGGTGCGGGAACGCTCGTCAGGTAGGTGTGGGTCACGGTTTCTTTTTCTTGGAACGGGGTATCCGGCTCTTTGCACCGTCAGTTACTCATCGCACGCCTGACTTTACGTAACTCCTACTGGCGGAGAACCGTGATCCCGGTCGGCTGCCCCGGCACCGCGATGGTCGCCACGACCTGCCGGGTCGTGAGGTCGATCATGTCCACCGACCCGGGATCGGCGCCGATGGATTCCGCCGAGATGAAGGCGTAGCGGCCGTCCGGCGAGTAGGCAACGCCGTGCACGATCTTCTTGCTGGTGGGGATCCGGGCCAGCTCGGTCAGGGTGTGAGCGTCGATCAGGCTGACGCTCTGGGCCTTCTTGTTGGTCACGATGACCAGGTTGCCGTCCGGCGAGGGCTCGATGTTATAGGCCCCGGTTCCAACCGGGATCTCCTTGGTCATCGTCATGCTGGCCGCGTCCCAGACCTGCACGCTGTTGCCGTAGTTGCAAGCGACATAGAGCGTCTTGTCGTCGGCTGAGACTGACACGAAAGTGGGCGCGCACTCATGGCCGCCGGCCGAGGCCGGCGCCGCGGATGGGGTGCTGCTGCCGGACATCCCGGCCATGTTGTGGGCATCTCCTGCCGCCATCTGGTGCCCGGTGCCGGTCGGGGCCCGGCGGCTGATCCGCAGATCGCCGACGTCCAGCTCCAGCAGCTCGTCACTGTGCATGCAGGAGATGTAGACCATCGACCCGGCGTGATTCACCTTCACCCCGTGCGGCATGTCGCAGGCGGCGATGTTGCTCACCGTGGTCATGCTGGGAGTGTGCACCACCGAGACCACGTTGGTCCGCGGATGGTCGCCGTAGAAGTCCGAATTGGCGACAAAAGCGAGCTCGCCGTCCGGAGTCACCGAGATCGTCGTGGGGAACATCTCCAGCGGCGCTCGGCCTGCCAGCGTGTCGCCGTGGACCGCCATCTTCCACAGGGAGCCGTACGGGGTTCCGTGGGCGATGGAGACGTAGTAGAACTGCCGGTCGGGGGACACCGTGATGTTGTGGGGGCCGTCAATGTCGGCCGGCATGATGCCCACCGGAACGATGTGGTCCACCCCGAGGGAATTGGGGCCCGGCTGGAGCCAGGTGACGATATCGCCGGACTCGCTGACAATACCGAGCTTGTAGTTGAAGGCCGGGGCCGGCGCCTGGGCAGTCGCGGTGGAGGCAACCAGCGTGGCGGCGAAGAGACTCAGGGTGAATTTCATGGACGGTTCGCTTTCTCTGGACATTCCAAGATACCCGGGCAGGATGGCCCTTTACCATCCCCAATCCGCAACAAGCATTCACCACGAAGTGAGTGCCGAGCTCAAAGGGCAAGTCGTTCAGTGATGTACTGAACCAGTTGCCCCTGATCCACTCTCACCTGACCCATGGTATCACGATCGCGGACCGTGACATGGCCATGGGTTAGTGTCTCACCGTCAATCGTGATGCCAAACGGCGTCCCCGCCTCGTCCATCCGGCGATAGCGCCGCCCGATGGCGCCCGCATCGTCGTAGAACACCGGGAAGCGCTGCTTCAAGTCGTGGAAGATGGCGTCGGCCCGCTCCGGCATCCCGTCCTTTTTCACCAGGGGGAAGACCCCGGCCTTGATCGGGGCGATGCTGGGATGGAAGCCCAGGACCACCCGGGTTTCCCCCTCTACCATCTCTTCCCGGTACGCATCCACCATGACAGTGAGGGTCACCCGGTCGGCGCCGGCCGAGGTCTCCACGACGTTGGGGAGGAAGCGCTCGTTGGTGGGCTGGTCGAAGTACTCCAGCTTCTTGCCGGAATATTCCTGGTGCCGCCCCAGGTCGAAGTCGCCCCGGTTGTGAATGCCCTCGATTTCGTTCCAGCC